>JAZUIH010000123.1:0-24715 GCA_045642145.1 Oscillospiraceae bacterium
GTAACAACAGCAACAGAAGCAGCAGTAACAACATCAGCAACAACAGCTGGTCCTGTAAAGCCTGCAGAAACAACACCAGTAACAGCAGCAACAACAGCCGGCCCTGTAAAACCTGCAGAAACAACACCTGTAACAACAGTAACAGAAGCAGCAGCAACAACAGCAGCAACAACAGCCGGCCCAGTAAAGCCTGCAGAAACAACACCGGTAACAACAGCAACAGAAGCAGCAGCAACAACAGCAGCAACAACAGCTGGTCCTGTAAAGCCTGCGGAAACAACACCAGTAACAACAGCAACAGAAGCAGCAGCAACAACAGCAGCAACAACAGCTGGTCCTGTAAAGCCTGCAGAAACAACACCGGTTACTACATCAGCAGAAGCTGCAGCTACAACATCAGCAGAAGCAGCAGTTACAACAGCTTCATCTGTAACAACAGATGCAAATGCAGCAGTAACAACAGATGACAAGGCTTCTGAAACAACAACAGCTTCAGAAACAGCTCCTTCAGCACCGGCTGCATCTGAGACAACTGTTTCATCAGTAAGTTCAGAAGCACCAGCTTCTTCATCAGCTCCTGAATCATCAGAAGCACCGGCTTCTTCAGAGCCTGCAGTTACAACAGTAACAACAGTAACAACTGAAGAATCATTTGCAGAAATCACACTTCCTGAAATAACAACACCTGCTCCTCTTATGACAGGACAGGCAAATGAAAATGACAAGGTTAAACCTGAAATCAGCGAAATCATTGACCGCATCATTAACTCCGACCGTGACAGCCTCAAGCCGGAAGTACTTGAAAGCGAAAAGATTAAGCTTGCTGAAAACGCTAAGGTTGAAATCAGCCTCGAAGACAAGATGTTCTTCCAGGGTAAGACAGAGTTTGAATACACAGTAAGACTTTCAGACTTTGATGCAGCTGAGGAATACTTCCACTATGCAGGCTTCGGCTTCGAACTCCCTGAAGGATACACAGTTGATGCTTCTTCACTCACAACACCACTCAGCGGCAGAATCGGTTATGTTTCAGCCGACAGCTTTGAAACAGCACTTCTCGAATCAGAGACAGGCTACAAGGCTAACGGCGGATACGTAGTATTCAGAGGCGTTGATACTTCAAAGCTCTCATCAGATGCTGAACTCTTCACAGTTAAGATTAAGATTGCTGACACAGCAAAGGGCTACAGCAACAGAATCTCAGTATCAACAGTATTCGGACGTGTTACAGAAAACACTGAAATCAGCGGATCAGAAATCACTCCTCACGTTGCTCTTCTTGACAACAAGACAGGAGACAAGGAATATACAGTCACATCTTCAAAGGTTCTCATCGGCCTCCGCGGCGATACAAACCTTGACCACAGAGTAAGCCAGGTTGACGCAACACTCATCCTCAGAGAAGTTCTTTCACAGGATGTAAACCACACATCAATTCTCCCTGGCAAGATCAACACAGAAGAAGTAAGCGGAGAAGACGCACTTAAGTTCTCTTACTTCCTCGCAAACGTAAATGAATCAGACTACGGCAAGCTCGAACAGATTGATGCAACATACATCCTCAAGGCAGTACTTGCAATGGACGTTGCCGGTGAAGATTTCATTACAGAAAAGCGCTGGAATGAAGTAATCAAGAAGTAATAAACAGCGTTTCAATTAACAGCAAAATCCCTGTACGGAAAAACATCCGTGCAGGGATTTTTTATATGTACAGTAATTTGTTCATATCGGCACAATCTAACTGCGTTTCATATTTGATGTTTTTAACAAATTTGCTAAAATCCCATAAATCGCTCTTTAATAATCGACATTTATGTATTTCTTAGTTTATTAACAAAAAAACAAACCCTGTATTATGGTAAATGCACTAAAAATACTCCATATTCTTACTCGATTGTGACAAAAAACAACACTATTTACAGATTGTCATTCCGTTTCAAACTTGACAAAAGAAATAAAATCGATTAAAATATAATTATCTGATTATGTACTTAATTAAAAAACGAAACATTATAAAATACTAATTTGAGGAGGTGCGCAATTTATGAATGGATACGTTGACTTTCATTCAGGTGTTCTCCCTCATCTTGACGTGGAAAACATGGATGAGGAACTCGACAGATGCGTAGATATTCTAAAAATTCTGCACAAAGCTAAGATTAAGACCGTTGTAGCAACACCGTACTTTAACTCCGTAGACTCCAGCATTTCATCATTTCTCTCCGAAAGAGAGGAAGCATACAATCTTCTTAACGAAAAAATCAAGGGAATGTCACTCCCTCGTATAATACCTGGTTCAGAAGTACTGTTCACAACATCACTTCTTGATATCGCAGACACATCAAAGCTCTGCGTAGGAAACACAAACTACATTATGCTTGCTCTTCCGTACCAGGAATACAGCGATATGGTAATAGAGACACTTCAGAAGCTCATCATTTCCAAAAATCTCTGCCCGATTATCGCACATATCGAAAAGTACTATCCTGAATTCTACACAATAGAACAGCTCGAAAAGATTTCATCACTCGGAGTTATCATGCAGCTCAGCTGTGATGCTATTATAAACAGATCAACAAGAAAGGCAGCTCTTGAGCTTCTCTCAAGAAATGTTGTTCAGATTATCGGTTCAAACGATATCACAAAGCAGAACGCTCACCGCACAGCATTTGAAACAGCTATGGACGTACTCAACAAGGATGTTTCAAGCTATGCAGCAATCGACGTTCTCACAAAGGATATCAAGGATATTCACGCGGAGGATTTCAAGGCCGGCGTATCGGAGGCTATTTCTCCGTCACCGCAGTACGCAGATGCAATCAGAATCATGAGATATCATCTGCCTCTCGGCAAATACAAGCAGATTAAAAACAACGCTGGTATGATTATTTCAAATGCAAATATAAAGGACATCATGTCATAAATCCAGAGGCTCCGGAATTTTCCGGAGCCTTTAATCATTATAATGATTTTATTTTTATTGCTCTGCACATCCTGCACATCTTGAAAAAAGCAGCGCTTTATAGTACAATATAATAGTGAATGCGGTATACGCATTCAAAACCAACAGAAGGGAAAAGATACAGTGAAGTTACTTTCCATAGTAGTGCCATGCTACAACGAACAGGAAGTTTTACCTTTATTCTACGACAAGATTACCGAGGTCATGACCGGAATGAAATCCCAGTATCCGGAGCTTGACTACGAGGTAGTATTTATAAATGACGGATCACGTGACAAAACCATTGACGGACTCAGAAAATACGCCCGCATGGACAGCCGTATCCGCTATATTTCATTTTCAAGAAACTTCGGAAAGGAAGCCGGAATGTTTGCCGGACTTGAAGCGTCAAAGGGCGACTATGTAGTTGTTATGGACGCTGACCTCCAGCACCCGCCGGAGTTCCTTCCTGAAATGTACGGCTATGTCAGGTCCGGAGAATACGACTGCGCCACAACACGAAGAGTTGACCGTGAAGGTGAGTCAAAAATCAGAAGCTGGTTTGCGAGAAAATTCTACAGAATCATGAACAAAATTTCACAGACCGAAATAGTAGACGGTGCACAGGATTTCCGCTTCATGACAAGACAGATGGTTGATGCCATCCTCTCCATGCGTGAGTACAACAGATTTTCCAAGGGTATATTCAGCTGGGTCGGATTCCGCGTAAAGTACATCGAGTACAGAAACGTGGAACGTGCAGCGGGAACAACAGCCTGGTCGTTCTGGGGACTTTTCAAGTATTCACTTGAGGGAATAATAGCCTTCTCAACAGCACCTCTTGCCATTGCGTCACTTCTTGGTATCATATCATGTGCGATAGCTATAATCATGGCAGTAATTACAGTAATCCAGAAGCTTGCCTTCGGAAATCCTACATCGGGTTATCCGACTATCGTATGCCTCATACTCCTTTTCGGAGGACTGCAGCTTTTCACAACCGGTATTCTCGGTCAGTATCTCGCGAAGACATACATGGAGTGCAAGAACAGACCTGTATATCTTGTTCAGGAGACAGAGCGGGATATCAGGGACACGGAGTCTGAGCAGTGAGCAGAAACATCAGGGTTATATTAGTAATCCTTTCGCTTGTTTTTATTATATTTACCTGTCTGATTATCAGATTTTACTCTGACGTAAACAGGGTGCTTGTAAAGGATGAGCCTGAGGCTCCGACTGTAAGCTATCTTGGAAACAACTACTACAGCTACGGGGACAACGGGTTCTACGGTGTAAAAAACAGCAGCGGAAAGGTTATAATTGAAGCCCGCTGGAAGAGCATAGACAAACTCGGGGCAGACCGCTTTTCTGTATCCTCCGTGGAATCAGGTGAAAAGTACTACGGAATAATAGACTCGTCTGAAAACATAGTCGTTCCGTTTATATACCGAAACTTCGAAAACTACGGCAATGAAATCATCTGCGGAGTAACCGATGAAGGCAGATACGTGGTGTTTGACTACTGCGGAAATGTGCTTATCAGCGAGGAATGGGACGCAGTAACAAAGA
The DNA here is from genome assembly GCA_045642145.1 of Oscillospiraceae bacterium. Lineage (GTDB taxonomy): Bacteria > Bacillota > Clostridia > Oscillospirales > Ruminococcaceae > HUN007. Next base: position 4,511 of record JAZUIH010000123.1, read on the forward strand.
ACTATCTCCACAATCCGCTTGCAGTATCCGGAAATTATCTTCAGCTTGAAAAGGGAAAGGATTTTTACCGTATAAGGGCAGAAGAAGACGGCACGCTCAAAATGACTGATATCTGTCTTAACAAGGAGGTTTTCGGAGATAAGAGAGTCGTCAGAATTGAAAACACGGCATCACTTCCGGGAATCGCGGAAACAGGAAAACTTTATAACGAACTTTTTGACAGGTCACTTGAATACATAGAAGCAGTATTTTCCGGGGACAGTGCAAAAGTAAAGAGTCTCTCCTGGAATGAAGAATACAGGGATCTTCTTCTTGAAGGCCTTAATCTCAGAGGAAGCACGATAATCAGTGCAGACACCCCTGCTCCTGAAATAAAGGACGGCGAAGACGGAACAGTCGAATACAGATGCAGGGCCACAGTAGTCTACGTCGCACCTGACGACATTCGCTGGGACGGTAACTATACCAACTCCGACCACGTGATGGAACTTGAAATTCTCCTGAAGAAAAAGCAGAACGGAAAACTTGCCGTCTCCAAGGTTTACGCACATAAAAACTGAGCGAACCCCATGCTTCGCTCTCAGCATACAAATGCATTATTGACATAACACATTTCATATGCTATAATGTATAAGCGAACTCACTTAACAGTGTTGTTCACAGTATTATTCAAAAATTCAATACACCTTATCAAGAGTGGTGGAGGAACCAGGTCCTGTGAAACCCGGCAACCTGACTGATTCATAGTGTTTCAGACAAGGTGCTAAATCCTGCGGAAAGAATCCGAAAGATGAGGAATTTATTAATACCCAATGAATTCACACCCGGATTTTTTTCCGGGTGTTTTTTATACCCCTTAAATTTCAGCATAACCCCTTATGCGTATGAATAGCACAGGGGTAACTGCAAAGCCCTGACGAGACCATAAAGTATAAACGGAATCTGCGAAGAGTCCAGGGGCGACCGCAAAGCCCCTGGAGTTCAGTGACGAGACCGTAAAGCATAAAACGGAGTCTGCGAAGGGACCAGGGGTAACCGCAAAGCCCCTGAAGTTCAGTGACGAGACCGTAAAGCATAAAACGGAGTCTGCGAAGGGGTCAGGGGGCGACCGCAAAGCCCCTGAAGTTCAGTGACGAGACCGTAAAGCATAAAACGGAGTCTGCGAAGGGGCCAGGGGGCGACCGCAAAGCCCCCTGAATTCATTAACGAGACCGTTAAATCTCTAAACAAATACAAAAACCGGAGGAATAACCATGAAAAAATTTTTCACATCAGAATCAGTAACCGAAGGACATCCTGATAAAATCTGTGACCAGATTTCAGACGCAGTCCTCGATGCAATACTCGAAAAAGACTCAAAAGCCAGAGTAGCATGCGAAACAGCAGCTGCAACAGGCATGATTATGTGCATGGGTGAAATCACAACAAGCGCATACGTAGACATCCCGAAAATCGTAAGAGAAGTTGTAACTGACATCGGCTACGACAGAGCAAAGTTCGGCTTCGACGGCAACACATGTGCCGTAATCACATCAATCAACGAACAGTCACCTGATATCGCCATGGGCGTAAACGAAGCCCTTGAATCAAAGGACGGCAGTTCAAACGACGCTGACGCAATCGGCGCCGGTGACCAGGGTATGATGTTCGGCTTTGCCTGCAATGAAACAAAGGAACTCATGCCTCTCCCGATTTCACTTGCACACAAGCTCACACTTAAGCTTACAGAAGTAAGAAAGAACGGAACACTCGTATATCTCAGACCTGACGGAAAGTCACAGGTAACAGTTGAATACGATGACGACAAGCCGGTAAGAGTTGACACAGTAGTTATCTCAACACAGCACAGCGCGGCAGTATCACTCGAAGATATCCGCAGAGATATCCTTGAGGTTGTAATTAAGGAAGTAATCCCTGCAGAGCTTCTTGATGAGAATACAAAGTACTTCATCAATCCTACAGGCAGATTCGTAACAGGCGGTCCTATGGGAGACTGCGGCCTTACAGGAAGAAAGATTATCGTTGATACATACGGCGGATACTCAAGACACGGCGGCGGAGCTTTCTCAGGAAAGGACCCGACGAAGGTTGACCGTTCAGCTGCATACGCTGCACGTTACGTAGCAAAGAACGTAGTTGCAGCAGGTCTTGCTGACAAGTGCGAAGTTCAGCTTGCATATGCTATCGGCGTTGCAAAGCCGGTATCAGTACTTGTTGATACATTCGGTACTGGAAAGGTTGCAGAGGAAAAAATCGCTGATGCAGTAAACAGGGTGTTTGACCTCAGACCTGCCTCAATCATTGAAACACTCAACCTCAGAAAGCCTCAGTACAGAAAGCTTGCAGCATACGGCCACATGGGACGTGAAGACCTCGGTGTTGCATGGGAAAAGACAGACAGAGCTGAAGCTCTTAAGGCGGCAGTAAATGGCTGATAACAAAAAGCCGAAGACGATTGAGGAACTTGCACAGTGGTACAGCGACAGGGGGCTTCCGCCGTACGAAACAACCAGGTTCTTCATCGGTATCGACTGCAGGGAAGCAAAAGCCTTTGGCATATACCGCGATGAAGAAAGCGGTGAGATTATCGTCTACAAAAACAAGGCCTCGGGAGACAGAGCTGTACGCTACAGAGGAAACGACGAAGCCTTTGCTGTAAACGAAATTCTCAGCAAGCTTAAGGAGGAAATAGCCTCAAGGAAACCGGGAACATTTTCTGAACGCGCATCATCAGAAAACGGCGCGGAGCAGGAAAAAGGTCCCGCAGCAGTCAGCGTACTGAAATCTGCTGCGTCAGCTGCCGGTTCTGCCGGAAGTGCGGTGGGACATTTTATTTTCGAATCATTAAAGGTTTCATTAATATACATATTCGGAAGCATACTGATGTTTTTTGTGCTGGGAGTAATCCTGATTATATTTGATGAGGAGCCGAAAAAAGGCTACTACAGCTATAATGACAGTGTGTACTACAAGACAGACAGTGACTACTGCTATGAAAACCAGAGATGGTTCAGATATGATGATATTTCTGATGAGTGGCAGTATCCTGAATACCTGGACCATATGGCTTCTGACCTTCAGACGAAAAAGAAGGCGAAGAAGCATTATCTCGGCTCCTCGTGGAAGGATTCATTTGCCTGCCCGGACTTCAGTGCATCTGACTACGGCAGGGATATGGAAGTAAGTCTGTTTACCGGCAACGGCTATTACAGTTCAGGTGAAAAGGCCTATTACCATATAGAATCAAAGTACAGCGAAAACTGGTATATCGCGGACGGTGATGATTGGAAGCAGGAAAAATTCACTTCTCTTCCGTATGAAATTATGCACAGATCCATTTCAGGTGAATACAGAATTTCAAAGAATGCGGCTCTTGAAAAAGGAATTCCTGACTTCAGTGAGTCACTTGCATACAGAGACAGCCAGGCTGGTACAGTACTTAAAAACGGATACTACAGGTATGATGATGTAACCTACTATCATGACGGATCAGAATACGATTCATACTGGTACTGCTATAATGATGACGAGTGGACTGAGGCGGACTTTGAAAGTCTTCCTGAGGATCTTCGTCACACGTCCTATTCTGAAATGTATAGTTTCTCACCGGATCTGGCAGCAGAAAACGGACTGCTTTCCTTTACGGAAACAGAATACTACGAAGCAAATCATCCTCCGGTTGTATATAACAGCAATGACAGCAGTGACGATGATGACAGCAGCTGGTGGGACTGGCTCGGCGGCGATTCCGACTGGGATTATGATGATTCCGACTGGGATTCGGACTGGTAAGACAAAGTGATAATACGATAATACTGATATGCGCGGAGCGGGTTATCCTGCCCCGCGCATGTTGTTACAGCATACTCCGGCTTTATCATTTTTTTTACAATAAATATAATGTCTGTTCAATTATGTATTGATTTTATAATAAATATATGGTATAATACATATTAAGATAACGGGTATCCCTTCGGACACCCGCCGGGATACATTCACGGACGGTCACACGGACCGCAGAATATAATCCTGCATTTTGATTTATTTGTTTTCTTTAGTGTTTTAACGCGAATAATAATCCCGCATTTCGGAATGAAGTGCGGGATTATTATTTGCCTGAATCTGATTTTTTCCCGAAACTATTGCATCATGGCTTAAATTATGATAGAATAATAATCAGCACGGCAAAAAACAGCCATATGCACGGCTTTATTTTATAGAAGGAGAGATCTTTATAATGTTTAAAATCGTTACAAAGAGAGTTTTAAATGACGCAGTAGTACTTATGTCAGTTGAAGCTCCGTTCATCGCAAAAAAAGCACAGCCAGGTCAGTTTATTATCTTCAGAATTGACGAAAAGGGCGAGAGAGTACCTCTTACAATTGCTGACTACGACAGAGAAAAGGGAACAGTTACAATCATCTTCCAGATTGTCGGCAAGTCAACAGAACAGCTTTCAAAACTCAGCGAGGGTGACACAATTCTTGACTTCGTAGGACCACTCGGCGTACCTACACATGTAGATGAAAATGCAAAGAGCGTATGCGTAATCGGCGGCGGCGTTGGCTGTGCCATTGCATATCCTCAGGCAAAGGCTCTCTTTAACAGAGGCATTGATACAACTGTTATTGCCGGCTTCAGAAGCAGGGACATCGTAATCCTTGAAGACGAATTCAAGGCAGCAAGCACAGACCTTATTATCACAACAGATGACGGTTCATACGGCAAGCAGGGCTTTGTTACAACAGCTCTTGAGGAACTCATCCAGAGCGGAAAGAAGTTCGACGAAGTAATCGCTATCGGACCTGTTCCTATGATGAAGTTTGTATGTTCTGTTACAAAGAAGTATGACATAAAGACAACTGTATCCCTCAACCCGGTAATGATTGACGGTACAGGAATGTGCGGCGGATGCCGTGTAACAGTAGGCGGCGAAACAAAGTATGCATGTGTTGACGGACCTGACTTTGACGGCCATCAGGTAAACTTTGATGAGCTTATGAAGAGAAATTCAACATACAGAGATCAGGAACATGCCTGCCGTATGATGGCTCAGGCCAAGTAATCTGTTTTTAGGAGGATGTTTTAAAATGCCAAATATGTCTTTAAATAAAGTAGTAATGCCTGAACAGGATCCTAAGGTTAGAGCAAGAAACTTTGAGGAAGTTACACTGGGCTACACAGAGGATATGGCAGTTGAAGAAGCTGAAAGATGCCTTAACTGCAAGAACATGCCATGTGTTAACGGATGTCCTGTAGGCGTAAGAATCCCTGAATTTATCTCAAAGGTTAAGGAAAGAGATTTTTACGGTGCATATGATATTATCAAGTCAACAAACGGACTTCCTGCTGTATGCGGACGTGTATGTCCTCAGGAAAACCAGTGCGAAGGCAAGTGTGTAAGAGGTATCAAGGGTGAACCTGTCGGTATCGGCAGACTTGAAAGATTCGTTGCTGACTATGTAATGAACGGAAATGCTGCTCCTGTACAGAAGCCTGTTTCAAACGGTAAGAAGGTTGCCGTTATCGGTGCAGGTCCTGCCGGACTCACATGTGCAGGCGACCTTGCAAGACTCGGTTACCAGGTTACAATCTTCGAAGCATTCCACGTTGCAGGCGGCGTACTTATGTACGGTATTCCTGAGTTCAGACTTCCTAAGGCTATCGTCCAGAAGGAAGTAAACTCACTTAAGGAACTCGGCGTTGAAATCATGACAAACATGGTTATCGGTAAGGTTCTCTCAATTGATGACATTATCGATATGGGATATGAAGCTGCATTTATCGGTTCAGGTGCCGGACTTCCTAACTTTATGGGTATCGAAGGCGAATCACTTATCGGCGTATGTTCAGCTAACGAATACCTTACAAGAATCAACCTCATGAAGGGTTACCTTGACGAATATGACACACCTGTAATCAAGTCAAAGAAGGTTGCAGTTGTAGGCGGCGGTAACGTTGCTATGGACGCTGCAAGAAGCGCTATGAGAATGGGTGCTGAGCACGTATATATCGTATACAGACGTTCAGAGGACGAACTCCCTGCAAGAAAGGAAGAAGTTCATCACGCAAAGGAAGAGGGCATCGAATTCATGCTCCTCAACAACCCTGTTAAGATTAACGGTGATGAAAACGGAAGAGTTTCCTCAATGCAGTGCATAAAGATGGAACTCGGTGAGCCTGATGAGAGCGGAAGAAGAAGACCTCAGGAAGTTCCTGGTTCAGAATTTGATCTCGAAGTTGACACAGTAATCATGTCAATCGGTACATCACCTAACCCGCTTATCAGAAGAACAACTAACGGTATCGAAGCTAACAGAAGAGGATGCCTCGTTGTCAACGAAGAAATGATGACAACAAGAGAGGGTATCTACGCAGGCGGTGACGCAGTAACAGGTGCTGCTACAGTAATTCTCGCTATGGGTGCCGGCAAGACAGCTGCTGCTTCCATCGACAAGTACATTTCTTCAAAATAATCGGAGGTCTTATACAATGAATTTTACACCAGTAATACTTGCTGCTGAAACTGCTGCAGATCCGGGTACTTCATCAGCAGTACTTTCAATGCTTATAACATTTGTACCGCTTATCCTTGTATTCTATTTTCTCATACTCAGACCGCAGAAAAAGCGTGAGAAGGAAGAAAAGGTGATGCGTGAAAGCATCGAAATCGGTGATGAAATTATAACTATAGGAGGAATCATCGGCCTGGTAGTACGTCAGACAGATGATACACTCGTAATCGAAACAGGCGGAGACAGAAGCAAGCTTCGTATTCAGAAGTCAGCTGTCAGAGAAAACGTTACAGCTGCTGAGAGAATGCAGGCTCAGGCTGCAGCTGCAAAGAAGCAGTCAGGTCCTGAACTTTCGAAAAAAGACAAGAAATCAGAATGATACAATAATTGTAGAAACTGTGGTTATTCCCTCTGGAAATGACCACAGTTTTTGTTATAAATCTACTTGAAAATACAAAATCATTGTGATATAATACTACTTATACAAAAATGAATTAAGTTTCGGAAGACTCTGATTCTGATGAATCAGACCGGAGTTTTTCCCATTGTGACCGGAGGTGTTGTAGTGTGAAGCATATTAAAACTCTTAACAGATCGACTGCCAGAGTAAACGGGGACAGGTCAGACTGCAGCAGGCGCAGGTCTGCAGGCACTCCTGCGTGCAGAAATTCATGCACGGTTACCGTGAGGAAAGATACTGAGAAAAAACAGTCAGAGTAATATTATAGCGGCGGAGGGACAATCTTGATTGTCCCTTCTTTGGTATTGGTTGTGTTTGCTGCCGTCGGAAACCGGACGGCTTCTGGGGGGATTTTTATGATACACAAGTTTAAGCTTGCAGGGTACAATATAGTAGTTGATGTGAACAGCGGATGTATTCATATGGTCGATGACCTTACATATGACATTCTTGACAATGTAAGACCGCCTTTTGAACCTTCATGTCCGGACAGGGTTCTGGAAAAGCTTCAGAAGTTCTACCGTAAGGAGGACATATGGACATGCTACAGTGAGGTGACTGAGCTTTTCAGTGACGGTATACTGTTCAGCGAAGAGAATTCCTGCGACCAGTGTCAGGAGTGCAGCACGGAGCCGTCTCCGCTGAGGGCTGTGTGCCTGAATATTTCCCATGACTGCAGCCTCAGGTGCGGATACTGCTTTGCGGAAAACGGTTCCTTCGGCGGTGAGAGATGTCTGATGAGTGAGGAAACGGCGCACAGAGCAGTTGATTTTCTGATTGAAAACTCGGGTGACAGTGACGCCCTTGAGATTTATTTTTTCGGCGGTGAGCCTCTTATGAACTTTGACGTGCTCAGAAGTACTGTGTCCTATGCAAGGGCTGCTGCGGAAAAAGCGGGCAAGAGTATTGAGTTTTCACTTACAACGAACGGAACACTGCTTGATGATGAAAAAACTGAATATATAAACCGGGAAATATCGTCGGTGGTCCTCTCTGCTGACGGCAGAAAAGAAATTAATGACAGTGTCAGATGCCGTGCGGATGGTTCGGGCATATATGATGAAATAATGCCCCGGTTCAGGAAACTCACTGAAGGCAGAAACGGTTCAGGGTACTGTATCAGAGGTACCTTTACCAGAAAAAACACTGATTTTTCAGAAGATGTTTTCAGTATTTTTGAAGAGGGATTTGACAGGATTTCGATTGAGCCTGTCTCCGGAAAAGTACCTGCTGAGTACGCTTTAACTGAGCTGGAGCTTCCGGGAATATTCCGCGAATATGACAGACTTACTGAACGTATGATACAGTCTGAGAAGGAAGGCAGGTACATTGACTTCTTTCATTTTAACCTTCATATGTCCGGTGAAACCTGTCAGCACGGAAGAACAAAGGGCTGCGGCTGCGGGAACGACTATATAGCCGTAACTCCGTCGGGTGACGTGTATCCGTGTCATCAGTTTGCCGGTGACAGTGAAATGTGTCTCGGAAATATTCATGACGGATTTTTACGAAATGATCTGCGGGAAAGATTTGCGGCGGCAGATGTTATGTCCAGGCAGGGCTGCAGCGACTGCTGGGCAAAAATTTACTGCGGCGGCGGATGCAGTGCTGTAAACCGGCAGTTCTCCGGCAGTATTGAAAAAACGCACAAGCTTTCATGTCTGCTGATTAAAAAGCGCATAGAGTGCGCAATTGTTCTCATGGCTTCACGCGAGGAACGCGGGGAAAATATTTTTTTGTAAAATCCACAGTATTGATATTGAAATAAAAACTGAATTATAGTATAATTAGAGTGAACGTCAAAATTATAGTAACGCGATTTATTTATTGTGTTTACTGTTATCCGGTGTTCACTGTAATTGTTTTTACTGATTATCACCGTAAAACATTACAACCGGAAGTATGCGGAAAAACAGGGAAAGGAAGTTAGGCAATGCCTGAAAACAGAGCATCAAACATACACGGAACCGTTTTTAGAAAGAAAAAGAAAAGGTACAATCCATTCAGACTCTCACTGATTCTGATGTTTTATATAGCAAGTATTGTAGTAAGTTTCTTCATATATGCAACAAACTTCGACATATCTTCAAAACCTTCGGAGAGCTATCATTCTGACAGCGCGTCACAGCAGATTACAGCAGACCAGGGAGGAATTCCTGCCGGAGATGACGGCGGAAACACACCGGCAGATGCGGGTGACAGTTCACCGTTAAGACCGGAAGGAGGCAATCCTGTTCCGGAATCAGCTGCAAAGCCTGACTCATACTTTGAAAAGTGCATGTTTATCGGTGATTCAATCACAACCGGCCTTTCAGGTTACAAGCTTGTTCCGTCAGAAAATGTATTTGCTGACGTCGGACTCAGAATAGACAATATCAACCAGGCGGTTGTCAAGAACCCTAAGTTTGAGGAGCCGGTAGGCATTATGCAGGCCATTGAGACACTCAGACCGGAAAACGTATATGTTCTCCTCGGAAGCAACGGAGTAGCATGGTACAACAATGACTCAATGCTCGAGTCATACGGTGAGTTCATTGACAGTATCAAGACAAAGCTTCCGGACTCAAAGGTATATATTATTTCTCTTACTCCTGTAGGAAAACTGATGGAAAACAGTGAAACCAACAGGGTACTCAATTCTGAGATTGACAGCTTTAACGAAAGACTTCTCAGACTTGCTGACCAGAAAAATGTTCACTATATTGATGTGAACTCAGAACTCAAGGATTCATCAGGCAGGCTTCCTGATGATGTGACAACTGACGGAATGCATTTCAAGCTCGATGTTTACAAAAAGTTTGTAAATTATATTCTTACACACACAGCAGAATAAACCGAAAGGCGGAAATATTACGAACAGCAATAATATTATAAAAATTACTGTTGCAGCTTTATCAGTTATATTTGCCGGGAGCTATATTTCGTGTATAGTTCAGCGTGAACTTGAGGAGTATACAAGAGATCCAATCGAAGAAGCTCTGAGAAGGGAAGCTTCAGTATCCGCTGAGGTTACGGAGGCCGTTTCGGAGGTTCCGGAAAATACAGAAACCGTTACATCTGCAGTTACAGCTGCCACATCCGCAGCAGTGACTACAGTGACTGCCGTAACATCGGAAACTGAGGTTACGGAGGAGACAACTGTTTCTGAAGAGCCGGAGGAAACGGAGGAAACCACTGAGGAAACGGAGTACGAGGACGATGAACCGGACTATCCGGTATATTCCGCGTATGACTATTCTGAACCGGTTCCTGAATCATGGCAGGTAAAGGACAGCAGTTATTATGATACTTGTGCGTTTGTAGGGGATTCACACACCAACGGGTTAGGGGCATACAAGTTCGTTGACAAGAGCAGAATATTTGCGAAGGACGGACTTTCAATAAAAAATATCAGGGAGAGTATATCTCCGTACAGTATAGCATCGGTTAATCCTGACAACGTTTACCTTATGATGGGTACAAACGGTGTCGCATGGTTAAAGCCGGAGGATATGATTGAGGCATATGAGAGCTTCGTGTTTGAGGTTTCACAGAGTCTGCCTTATGCGAATATATATATTCTCGCAATTCCGCCGGTAACCTACGAGAGGTCATCAAGCACTGATGAAAAGAAGAGGATACCGATTGAAAAAATTACCGCTTACAATGACGAGCTTCTGAAGATGGCAGCGAGAAATGAGTGGTATTTTGTTGATACATATTCGGCTGTATGCAACTTCAGCGGATATCTTGATTCGGATATGTCAAGTGACGGAGTTCATATGAAACCGGATCTTTACAAGGCTTTTTCTGAATATATACTAAGCCATACTGCAGATTAAGGGGAGAAATCAAGGATGAAGAAAACAGTATCACTTATGCTTGCAGCGTTTACTGCAGCACTTTTGTTATGCTCATGTTCAAAGGAAGGCTCCGACAAGCCGGCATCGGAACTGCTGAGTGCAGCCGCTGACTGCGGTGCATATTTCTGTGAGATGGTAACCGTAGACGGCTCGGACATAAGATATACCTACGATCTTGAAGAAAGCTGGTATGATGATTTTGCTGCAAGCGTTGCCGGAAATATGGCGTTTGCTGATGAGATAGTATTTGTGAAGGCTTCATCTGACGAGGATGCTGCTAAGATAAAGAAGGCGCTTGAGGCCAGAGTTCAGAGCCGCAAGGACACACTTCAGAGCTATGCACCTGCAGAATACGACAAACTCTGCAGTACAGAGGTAAAAACGAGCGGAAACCTTGTATATCTTGTAGTCGGAGCTGATTCGAAGAAAGCTGTCAAGGCAGCGGAAGACGCGTTCTGATACATAATCTGATAACACTGATACCAGACACTTAGTGTTTGGTATTGTTTTTTGTGAAATAAGGAGTGTGTGGTATAAATTGATTACACAGATAATTAAGAGAGACGGAAGAAAAGTACCATTCAATGTTGAAAAAATGGCAAATGCAATTTTCAGGGCAGCACAGTCAGTCGGCGGTTCAGATTACGACGAATCAATGGAAATAGCATGCCGTATCTCCGAAATCATTGAAGAAAAATTCAGCGGAACTGTTCCTACAGTTGAGCAGGTTCAGGATATTGTCGAAAAGTGCCTTATCGAGGAAGGACATGCCCAGACTGCCAAGGCATATATTCTCTACCGTTATGAAAGAACCCGTTCAAGGGAAATGAAATCAAGTCTCATGAAGGTATTCAGGGATCTTACCTTCAAGTCTGCCAAGGACAGTGATATTAAGCGTGAGAACGCAAATATAGACGGTGACACTGCAATGGGAACCATGCTCAAGTACGGTTCAGTCAGTGCCAAGGAGTTTTATGAGATGTATGTGCTTGAGAGGGAACATGCAAGAGCTCATGAAAAGGGATATATTCATATTCATGACCTCGATTTTCTTACTCTCACCACAACATGCTGCCAGATTGACCTTATAAAGCTTTTTAAGGACGGATTTTCAACCGGGCACGGATTTTTAAGAGAGCCTAATGATATCGCAAGCTATTCAGCTCTTGCATGCATTGCCATTCAGTCAAACCAGAATGACCAGCACGGCGGACAGAGTGTGCCGAACTTTGACTATGCTATGTCAGACGGTGTAAGAAAGACATACAGAAACCGCTATGTTCAGAATCTTGCAAGATGTCTTGAGCTGTTCGGATGCACTGACACTCCGTCCGAAACCGCAAAGGGCATTGCTGAGGAAATAAAAAATGAGACAGGTCTTGTTCCTGTTCTTGCTAATGACAACGGCTACCAGAAGTACGAGTTCGAAAAGCTTACTGTTATAACGGATTCTGAAACTGCTGAGAAGATTCAGGAGTTTTCCGCAAAGTCATCATTTAAGGAAACAAACAGAGCCACATACCAGGCTATGGAGGCTCTGATACATAACCTCAATACAATGAACAGCCGTGCAGGTGCCCAGACACCGTTCAGCTCCATTAACTACGGTACTGACACCACTCCGGAAGGACGCATGGTTATCAAAAACATTCTTCTTGCCAATGAGGCAGGACTCGGAAACGGTGAGACACCGATTTTCCCTATTCATATTTTCAAAATCAAGGAAGGCATCAACTACAATAAGGAGGATCCGAACTACGATCTCTTCAAGCTTGCCTGCAGGGTATCAGCAAAGAGGCTCTTCCCTAACTTCTCATTTATTGACGCTCCGTTCAATATTCCTTACTACCGTGAGGGAGATTACAATACGGAAGTTGCATATATGGGATGCCGTACAAGAGTAGTCGGCAATGTTTACGACAAGTCAAGGGAGATAGTAACAGGAAGAGGAAATCTGAGCTTTACTTCAATTAATCTTCCGAGACTCGCAATCAAGGCAAAGGGTGACCTTGAGAAGTTCTACAGGTCACTTGACAAATACATGGACCTCAGTATCGACCAGCTTATGGCCAGATACAAAATACAGGCTCAGAAAACAGTTAAAAACTATCCGTTCCTTATGGGACAGGGTGTGTGGATTGACTCAGACAAGCTCAGTGAAAATGACAGGGTTGAGGAAGTCCTCAAGCACGGTACCATGTCTGTCGGATTTATCGGACTTGCAGAGACTCTCGTGGCACTTACCGGAAAGCATCACGGTGAGGATGAGGAATCAAGAAAACTCGGACTTGAGATTATAACAAGAATGAGAAAGCGTCTTGATGAGGAATGTGAAAAAACAGGACTTAACTTCACTCTTCTTGCCACACCGGCTGAAGGACTTTCAGGCCGTTTTGTAAAGATGGATGCAAAGAAGTACGGTGTTATAAAGGGTGTAACAGACAGAGAGTACTACACAAACTCATTCCACGTACCGGTTTACTACAATATAAGCGCATTTGACAAGATAAGGATTGAAGCTCCTTATCACGCACTTACAAATGCAGGACATATAAGCTATGTGGAGCTTGATGGAGATCCGCTTATGAATCTTTCTGCATTTGAAAAGGTAGTAAGATGCATGAAGGAATCAGGAATAGGATACGGTTCAATCAACCATCCGGTAGACAGAGATCCTGTCTGCGGATATACAGGCATAATAGGTGACAGATGTCCGAAGTGCGGAAGAAGTGAGGCCGACCATATGAGAGGCTTCGACCGTATCAGAAGAATAACCGGATATCTGGTAGGTACTGTCGACCGCTTCAACAATGCAAAGCAGGCTGAAGTAAGAGACAGAGTAAAGCACGGTATAGACAGCAATGACTGATAATACAATAAGAATCGCCGGGACTGCCAACGACTCAATCGTTGACGGTCCCGGATTGAGATTTGCGATATTTACGCAGGGATGTCCCCACGGATGCCCGGGATGTCATAATCCGCATACCCATGACTTCAGCGGCGGAAAGCTTACTGCCATATCAGAACTTACGGATAAAATAAAAAGCAACCCGCTTCTTGACGGCGTAACCTTTACCGGCGGTGAACCTTTCTGCCAGCCGCTTCAGCTTGCAGAAGCAGCACGGGCTCTCAGAGGCACCGGCCTTAACATCGTAACCTACACCGGTTACACCTTCGAGTATCTTATAGAACACGCTGACGATGAAAACCACTTTATGGACCTCCTTGAGTGCACAGACATCCTCATCGACGGCCCCTTCATCGAATCCCAGCGAAGCATAGAACTGAAGTTCCGCGGCAGCCGCAACCAGCGCATCCTCGACTGCCCCGGGAGCCTCGCCACCAGCACCCCCGTCGAACTCGACGACACTTTACTGTAACAGCGAAGGACCGCTGCCAAGCCCGGCGAAGGGTCCAGGGGGCGACCGCAAAGCCCCTTGAACAGCCGCAGCTTTACCGTTAAATAAATCCGCATTGCCTGAAAAGAACGAAAACCCCGCGAAGGGTCTAAGGGGCGACCGCAAAGCCCCTTAAATATCCGTTACTTCACCGTTAAATAATTCCCCGAAAAAAGAAAGGAGCCTCCTGAAACCCTTGAAAAATCTTCTCAAAAAACTAAATATCCTCACCCTCACCCTGCTCCTTTCATTCCTCCCCGTCGTAACAACCGGCTGCGGCAGCGAAGAGCAGGACGACGGCTCAGGCTACTCCTTCACCTACACCCTCTTCGAAAACCCTAAAAACCTCGACCCCCAGCTTGCCGTCGACAAATCCTCCCTTATGGTAATCGAAAACATGTTCACCGGCCTCGTAACCTTCAACCAGAAGGGCAAACTTGACTACGGTGTCGCAAAATCCTGCGAGGTTTCCGAAGACGGACTCAGATACAGCTTCACTCTCCGTGAGGACTGCTTCTGGCACAGTGCCGAAGGCCCTGAAGGTGTCGTTACAGCCCACGATTTTGTATACGCCTTCAAGCGCATGTTTGACCCTGTGATGCGTTCTCCTTACAGGGAAAAATTCAGCTTTCTCCAGAACGCACAGGCAATCATAGACGGGAAAATGCAGTACACTGAACTCGGTGTATATGCAGTAAACAACACAGAGCTGGTATTCAGACTCGACAGACCTAACTCGGAGTTTCTGTACCTTCTTACCACGTCACCGGCCATGCCGTGCAGCAAGCGTTTCTTTGAGGGAACAAAGGCCCGTTACGGACTGGACGAGGAGTCGGTAATCTCCAACGGTGCATTCTACATGACTCAGTGGTCCTATGACCCTTACGGCAGCGACAACCTGATATATATGAAACGAAACTACGAAAACTCTGCCGGCGACAGGGTATATCCCTATATGCTGACATTTATCATAGAACGTGACAGGGACGCAGTTTCCGGAAACTTTGATTCATCGGTATCCGATCTTTTCGTATCGGAAACAGCCCAGAAAAAATCATTTATGACAGCAACGGATGTAAAGAACTATGAAACATCGTCTCTCGGAATCATATTCAACCCTGATATCCAGATAAACAGTGATATCAAAAAGGCCCTCTCACTGACAGTTGACAGAAAGGCGATAGAAAAAATCGCACCTGACAACCTGAAGGTGGCATACGGTATCGTTCCGGGCAGCCTTTACGTGGGAGATTCCGTGTACAGGGAGCAGTATCCGGCTATATCATATGATTTTTACAGCAGCAAGGTGTCTGATGAGACAAAGACGATTGCAAAAAGCTTTTTTGAGTCATATCCGGGAGAAGCCGAAATACTTGTCAGAAACAAGGCTGATGCCGGCGTAATCAACAAGATTATAGCTGACTGGCAGGACAAGCTCGGAGTGTATATAACAATACACTATGCCGAGGATGAAGAGTATTTTTCCAGAATGGAAAATGACGACTACTTCATGGCCTTTTCAGAAATTGAAACCTCTGACAAGTCGGTTTACTATTATCTGAAAAATGTAATAGATGAGCTCTACGACGGTGACAGACATACTGAGATGAGAAACAGTCTCGACCAGGCGCTTTCGTACTCAAACTTTACCGATATCTGTGATATATTCAGCCGGACTGAAAATACGATTATGGAATCCGGCGACTATATTCCGCTGTTTTACAGAAAGATGTTCCTTATCTACAGGAAAAATGCACAGGACTTTAATTTTAATCCGTTCTCGGAAGAAATAAACTTCAGAAAAGCGAAATACTTTCAGTAAAATACTCTGACGGTCAGCGGATGTGCAGGACAGTATAAATTACAGTAATCGCCCCCAAAAAACGTTCACTGTATTTCATATACAATAAAAACGAGGTGTACCAGAAAATGCACTTCGTTTTTTTATGTCCTGTACACCTGATAGTAAATACAAACAAAAGGAAATAAAAGAATTATTGTATTTTTAATGATAATTACAGGTTTTTACGAATTTTACTTGTAATTCTACACATATTGTGATATAATTAAGGTGTATTTCAGAGGACTTTTAGTATATTATTATCATGACATGATAATTACAGTGAACGAAAAAATTGCGTTTACAATACGATTGCGATTTATCCTGAATACAGTAACGTCTGTATTCGTTATAAACGAACGGCTGCGGAGAATTGTCTGTAACCAGTGAAAAAAGAGTATTGGATAGGGGTGAAATAATGAAATCAGGTAAAGGACGTCAGAAACTCAGTACCAAAATTGCACTGACCTGTATTCTGCCGGCTACACTGCTTCTTGCAGCACTATGCTGTATAAGTATCATGGTAACCAGTAAAAGCCTGATATCACAGATAAGGAAATCAATGTACGGGCAGGGGGATTCCAAAGTTGGTTCCATTACCGAAGCACTTAACGGTTCTGTGAACGGAGCAGTGTTTCCTCAGCGTGCAGCTGAAATAAACCGGCTTCTGAACTCAGGTACAGAGAAGGATATTACGGATACGCTCCTGACTGTAAAGATGAGATCCGGAACTTTTGCAGATGTTATTTTCTGTGATATGAACAGTAAGAAGCAGTACACGACTGAGGGGATGAAACCGTATGATGAAAATCCTCTCTGGTATGACGAAGAGAGATTTATGAGCGGCAGACCGTACTTTATCGCCGCAGACATAAACTTCAATCCTGATCAGGCTCTTCTTACCTATGTGTACCAGTTCAGCACAACCGGCTCTGACAGTCCGGACAGCTGTTTTGTTGTTCCGATTGAAAACAGGACAATACTCAGAACACTGGCGCTGGTTGTTTCTGTTAAGGACAGCAAGTGGATGCTTCTGTCGGATGACGGACAGATTTATTATCATTCACTGGGGTACAACAAGGAGATTTTTGACAGCGTAGAATCCCTGATGAAGGATCATGATCAGCTGATGTTTACCGAGAACTTTTTCGGAAAAAAGGTAGTTCTCTATTCACAGGAGCTTGAGCAGTTTGACAATCTGACAATGCTCTACGTTGTACCTGTTGACAGCATTATCATGCAGTCCATTGTCATGATTATTCTCATTATAGTTCTTTCTGTAATCAGTATTGCGATACTTGTGTTCTTCATATTCCTGATGACGAAGAAGATTGTCAAGGAAATCAATGCGGTTCGTGAGAGCCTCAAAGGTATTCTCGACAAGCAGTACAAGGGCTCCATCAAGGCTGAGACACAGGATGAAATGGGCGAGCTGGTAAATGATTTCAACAAGGTTATCGACCTTCTCACTTATCAGGCAGAGCATGATGAAAACACTGATTTTTACAATGCAAGAGCATTTGCGGAAAAAGCTCACGCACGCCTGCTCGCTGAAGACAGGAAACCAAGCTATGCCGTAATCAGAGTTGATATAGACAATTTCTCATTTATAAATGACATATACGACTGGGAGGTAGGCAACAGCATACTTGTGAAGATTGCCAATATTCTCAGAGCGGTGTTTGACGGTGATTCGATTCACGGATATCTCGGAAATGATATCTTCGTTGTTCTTTTCGGATACGAAGAGAGGGACGAGATGCTTACAAGGATACTCAAGGCATCAGATTCCATCAGGGAGTGTGAGAACAGAATACATCTTGTTCCTCACTTCGGCGTGTCAGATGAGGTACCTTCGGATTCAGATATCAGCGTAATCTGCGACTATGCAGGTGTTGCACTCAAGACAATCAAGGGAAGTCTTCTTGATATCTACGCCGTTTATGACGACGAATTCAAGGAAAAGCATAACATGCAGAAGTTTGTTGAGAGCAACAAACAGGAAGCACTTGACAACAATGATTTCTTCATTCAGCTTCAGCCGAAATGCGATATTGCAACCGGTGAGGTTGTAGGTGCGGAAGCACTTGTGCGCTGGAAGGAATCAGCTACGGGCAGGATTATTCCGCCTGGAAGGTTTATTCCTATATTTGAAAAGAACGGATTTATTATTCCTCTTGACAGGTATGTATGGGAGGAAACCTGCAAGGTAATAAAGAGCTGGCAGGAAAGAGGTTTCAGAAAGATTCCTGTTTCAGTAAATGTTTCACGTATGCATATTTTCAATCCGGGATTTGTTAAGGGTATGTATGATCTTGTGCGAAAGTACGGAATTGACCCTGAACTTCTTGAGGTTGAAATTACAGAAAGTGCACTTCTTGAAAACGGTGAGGGCGAGCTTGAAAATGTTATGAATGACCTTAAGTCCAGAGGCTTCAAGCTTCTAATGGATGACTTCGCATCCGGTTATTCTTCACTTCTCTCGCTTCAGAAGCTTCCTTTTGACGTAATCAAGATAGACAAGGCTCTCATTGATCACGTTGATGAGGAAAACAACAGAAAGTTCGTTGCAGGAACAGTATCATTCCTTTTTGACCTTGACAAGGAAATCGTGGTTGAAGGCGTTGAGAAGGATTCGCAGAAAGAAATTCTCCGCGACGCAGGATGCAGAGTCGTTCAGGGCTACTGTTTCTCAAAACCTCTCAGCATTCAGGATTTCGAAAAAATGGCTTTCGGCGCTGAACCGGAAGAAAAACAGTAATAAAACGGGACAGTCTGACACAGCAGGCTGTCCTTTTTTTGTGCCGGAAGGTATCAGTGCTGTCCGTATCATCATACAGGAAGCGCAATTTATCTGTTGTTTTTTGTTTTAAAACGCAATATTTGAGTTGCGTTTCTCTTGTTCGGGTTATAGTGTCGGCAATGTGTGATATGCAGTGTCTGCATAACTGTAATTTATACGAATTTACCGGCGCGTTATCAATAAATATTGAAATATAAGGAGACGTATGGTATAATATAACACATTAATACTATAATGAGAGGACTACAGGAAATGACTAAATTAAGAGCGTTATTAATTTCTGCTGCTGCTTTATGCGTATGCGGAGCACTCACAGGATGCGGAGAGTCAAAAATCAATCTCAATGATTATGTTGACTTTAATTCAAACGGATATGACGGTATCGGTACTGCTGCATGCCGTTTCGATGAAGAAAAAATGATTAAGGATAATCCGGCTGCATTCGGACTCAAGGACGGAAACGTATCCGGTTCAGATCTCAGAGGAATCGAATTTGTCATAGACGGAAAGTTCAGCGGCTCACTTGATAAGAACAGCAGTCTTTCAAATGGTGATAAGGTAACATACCACTGGGATATAACTGATCTTTCAGCTGTGGAGGGAAAATATCCTGTAAAGTTTACATATGAAGATATTTCATATGATATATCAGATCTTAAGAAAGCTGAAGTATTTGATCCGTTTGCGGATATCAATGTTACATTTACCGGTTATTCTCCGAACGGAACAGTTAATATCGATTCTAATGACTACTCAATCTCATACGAAGCAGATAAGTATAACGGTCTTAAAAATGGTGAAACTATTGTAATCACTGCATCATTAAGAGGCGGAGAGGAAGCTTACTGTGAACAGTACGGAAAAATTCCTTCAGTTACTGAAAAGGAATATACTGTTGAAGGATTAAGCGCGTATGCCACAAAAATTGATGAAATATCCGAAGACATACAGAACAAGATGAAGAAGCAGTCTGAAGACAATATCACAGTACAGTGCAGTTCATGGAAGGAAGGAAACACACTTAAGAATCTTGAATTCATTGGTTACTATTTCCTTTCTCCGAAGGAAGGTTTCCAGACCAACCCTAACAATGAAATCTACTGTATCTACAAAGTTACAGGTAACCTCAAGGGATGCAAGGCTGACAGCGATGCAGAGGAAACAGGTGAGGATTCATATTTCACATACTGCAGATTTTCCAACATTTTAAATCTTGCTGACGGTACATGTTCAGTTGACCTGAGCGCAGGACAGACATGCACAGACAGATGTGACAGTATCTACGGTTCACGTGTCTTTGGCTTCAGCCCGTACTATTTCAACGGATTCAAGGATCTTGACAGC
>JAZUIH010000124.1:0-29074 GCA_045642145.1 Oscillospiraceae bacterium
AGTGCCCACTTACCGTGCTTCATCCAGATCGGGACAGAATCCATATCAGCAATGTTCATAAGAAGCGGGAAAAGGCTTACGCAGCACTTTGTTTCAGGTCTCTTTGCTGATGAACGGAATGCATATCCGCCGCCCATGCAGAGACCGTAGTTTGCGATGTTAGCTGAATCAATATTATCCTTCTCCACTACAAACTTGTTTATAGCTTCGATAGCAGCTTCAAGCTGGTAACCGATACACTTTGCATCATAGTCAAAAAGTGCAGCACCTGTACCAGGCATGTCAACTGTAAGAACTGCCACGCCTCTTTCTACAAGAGGAAGTGCGAGCATATCAAGCTCTTCCTTGCAGCTTCCTACACCTGAGTATGTAACTGTGAGCGGATAGCTGCTGCCTGTACCGTCATCAGGATAGTGAATGTATGCAGGGAGCTTTATTCCTTCAAGTGCCGGTACCGGAATCTCCACGTACTCAACCTTGTTTTTACGTAAGCTTACAGCCTTTCTGTAGAACTTTGAAAGCTTTACATAAACATCATGCTTCTGGTCGATATCATCAGTATTAATCATGTAGCCTGCATAATAGCACTGTGCTGTCATCATGTAATACTCACGTGCAGAAATCATGTTTCCGTTCTTTTCAGCCTTCTCAGCATATTCAAGATAACGGGCTGCCTTTCTTTCCCATTCACCGAACCATACACGCTTAACTTCCTTACCGCTCATTGTTTTGATCTCATCAATTTTCTTGAGAACGTATTCCATGTCAAATGAGTCTGTTCCGTAAAGAAGTGAACGGGTAACTACCGGGTTTAAAAGATTTCTAAGTGGCCATTTTTTCATTTTAGCTATTACCTTTCTTTATGTATCTCCATGCACCGTCACGGGGCATTTCCGTGAACTGCATGTATATTCTGTAAGGATCAACCTTAGTAAACTGCTGGAAAATTTCAAGCATCTGATCTGCAAACATTCCGAGAAACTCAGCCTTTTCCTCCGGGGAAGAAAAGTCCTTTACATATCTGAATTCTGCAAAAACTACCGTATCATCTGAATGGTTCATATACATATCCTCAGTGGATATCATAACCATAACAGCCGGAAGAGGTTTCTCGAGAAGAAGAGACAGTCTGTCTGCAACTGTATCAGCAAATATTTTTCTTTCAGAATCACTCATTCTGAAATTTGTTTTTATCTGACAAATAGGCATCAGTGCAGCTCCTTAATACTTTTTGAAGATAAGAGCAGCGTTCTGTCCGCCGAATGCAAATGAGTTTGACATTACGGTTTTGATATCAGCTTTACGTGCTTCGTTTGGAACGTAGTCAAGGTCAAGTTCAGGATCTGCTTCATCATAGTGAATAGTAGGAGGAATGATACCTGTCTGAAGTGCCTTTACAGAAGCAATTGCCTCAAGAACACTTGAAGCTGCAAATGTATGACCGATAGCAGACTTTGTTGATGAAACAGGTATGCTGTAAGCCTTTTCACCGAAAAGCTTCTTGATAGCCATAGTCTCATACTTGTCGTTAAGACCTGTTGATGTACCGTGAGCATTGATGTAATCAATATCATCAGTTGTCATTCCAGCCTTTGCAAGAGCCATGCTCATAACCTTCTTCATTCCTTCACCGTCTGTTTCCGGAGCTGTGAGGTTTGTTGATTCACTGTACATAGCATAACCTTCGAGGCTGCATATAATATCAGCACCGCGCTTCTTGGCATGTGACTCTGATTCGAGAATAAGTGTGCCTGCGCCTTCGCCCATGATAAAACCGTCACGTCCCTTAGTGAAAGGACGGCATGCTGTCTCCCTGTCTGTATTTGTTGACATGGCAAGAAGCTGGTTGAAGCCCTTGACCATTCTGTGTGAAACAAGAGCTGAAAGACCGCCTGCAATTACAACATCATACACGCCTGACTCGATAAGCTGAGCTGCAACTGAAATTGCATAGCCTGAAGATGAGCATGCAGATGAAAGATTGAATGATGCTCCGTGAAGACCGTACTTCATGGAAATGAGAGCTGTACATGTGCTTGGCATATCCTTGAGTACAATATTTTTTTCTGTATCCTCGAGCTCATCAAAGAATGAGTTTGCTACAACACCGTAGATTACACCCACTCTTGAAGTATCGCACTGTTCAAAATCAATGCCGCTGTTGTCAACAGCCTCACCTGCTGATGCAAGAGATACTCTTACAGCCTTTGTTGTAGCACCGAGCTGTCTTCTGTTCCAGTATTTTTTTACAAGTGTTTCGTATTCGTCGTCAACCTCAGCAGCGAGTACAGTTTCATGATTATCAACCGGAATACGTGTTATGTTCTTTATACCGCATTTGCCGGCGATAAGATTACTGAAATATTCTTCTGCACTGTTACCTATGGAAGTAATTGCTCCCATACCTGTTACTACTACTTTTTCTATTGTAATCACACTCTTTCTGTATATTATTACTGTAATTTTAATATCTTTCTGAAAACTGCCTCTTCAGCAGGACGGTATGTGTCAAATCCTGTAAATTCACCTGCTGAACAGAGTGATTCAGAAATTGTTTCATAGCCGTACTTCGAATAGAAGCTTTCAAATGTATCTGAAAGGCCAACTGCATCATAAACAGCCTCAGCTACTGCCGGTTCGGTTTCTGATGCTGCAGTAACAGCCTCATTTATCATAGCGGAAACCATATCCTTATAAAACTTCTCTCTGTCAGTTTCTTCAGATACCGTATCCTTTTCTTTCTCTGCTATATAGTCAAGAAACATTCCCGTGAGCGGAGAACATCCGTCATCCATGTATTCGTGCATTCTGCTGCGTCCGAAATCAAGAACCGGCTTTATCCTGGCAACGTTGTACTCAGTATTACCCGATGTAAGAAGACCAAGGCCGATTGAATCTGCCATACCGAAAAGACTGTGCATCGGGAAAAGCTCACCGAGAAGCTCTGTACTCTGTCTGATGCTCATTTTGTATTTGTCAGCAAGAATCATTGCATGTGAAATACAGAATGAAATAAACTGATTGAGGTAAAAACAGTAGCTGTCTCTGAATGATACTGTATTCTTCCCTGTTACAGATGAAATCACATCTGCGTATTTTCTGTCTTCACAGTTGTTAAGCTCAATATAGCTGCTGAGCTTGACCGGATAGAAGAAATGAAGCCCCATAGTCTTTCTTGAAGGCGTGCAGACAGAAAAAATATCACTTATTCTGAGAGAAGATGTGTTTGTAGCAAATACACACTCAGAACCAGCGATAGAATCAAGCTTTTTAAATAAATCCTGCTTGACTGAAAGTTCCTCCGAAACTGATTCGATAATAAGATCACAGTCTGAAAACTCATTCAGGTCATCCGTAAAACGGAAATTTGCTGAAAGCTTTTCGAAGTTTTCCTCTGAAATCTTTTTTCTCTTAAGAGCCTTGGCAAGACTCTTTGCAATCTTTTCGGATTCTGTCTCAGCATCGTGACGGACCAGAATTACAAATTCTGTGTCCGGCATCTTTGAATGAACTGAATCAAAAATATCTCTGCCCATCTTACCGTACCCGATAAGACCGGCCTTTTTAAGTGATGACATCATTCTGCCTCACTTTCTGTAAAAGCTGCGATATACTCAGCACAGTTGTCAGCTGAAAATTCACCTTCACAGGAACCGATGAAATTAATGAGCTTAACAGCTGTTTCATAGCCCTGCTTCCTGTCACAGAGTATATCAGCCCAGCCCTTTTCAAGTGCCTGCTCTGCATTGAAGAGGTCACCGCTCATTACAAGGTCAGCAGCTTCTGCAAGTCCGCATATCTTAGCTGTGCGTGAAATTCCGCCGAGAGCGGGTAATATTCCGAATGTGGATTCAGGCTGTCCGGCTCTGAGTGACGGCTCACATATACGGAAATGGGAATTTACTGCAATCTCACTTCCTGAACCTATACAGAAGCCTGAAGCTACGCTTACTACAGGGAAAGGAAGCTTTCCAAGAGAAGTAAACGCATCCTTCTGTGCCCTGAAATCAGCCGGAAGACTGCCTGTTGAATCAATCTCCTCAAGCTCACCGGAGGTTCTGGAAACAAGAGAGTCAACGTCCGCACCTACACTGAAGTGTCTTCCTGAACCACGGATAATAAGTCCCTTTATATCTTTGCTGTCTTCAGAAATTTTTCTGATTTCCGAGACTGTATCAACAAACTGAACAATAAAATCGCCGGTCATAAGATTGTTGCCCGGTGCGTTCATTGTAAGTTCGAGAATATTGTCCTTGTTTTCAAGATTAAAAAAACAGTTCTCAGCCATCATATCATTCCTTTATTTTGTTTCTGATTAATTTATAGAAGTTTACAGATTCCTTTTCGAAGCCTTTTTCTGTTTCACCGTTTCTGAGAGAAACAAGGCATTCTGTAAGAGCTGCAAGCTGTGTATCATCCTTTTCCCTGAAAATGCGTTCAAAGTACTGCTCAGGTGATTCTGAAGTAACAGAAAAATAAGGAAGTTCTGCAGAACCGCTCTCAGTCATCTGTCTGAGTAATCCGGCGAAGCCTGCAGTTCTGTTTGTTCCGAAAAGAATCTCAAACCTGCTTACGCTAAATGAACATGCATCTTCAAATGAAACGCTGTATACATCCTCAGAAAATCTAAGGTCAAATGACATAAGTGTATCAGCCGGAAAAGCAGAAAGATTTCTTCCGTACACTGCTGTTATTACAGGAAGGTTCATTACAGCTTCCTTCTGTTTTTCAGTAAGTCCAAATTCCTTTTCTGATGAAAATACAACAGCACAGATTCTGCTGTCAGATTCTTTTTCAAAAGCAGAAAGTGCTGCTTCAAAATCTTCAGAACCTGTTATTACAATATAGTTATTATTTTTTTTTATATTCAATTCTGAAAAATCTCCGTACTAAGTAATTCATCCGGTATATCATGTAAAACCCTGTCAAAGTCAGCAAACACTATCTTACCCTTAACAACACATGATCTGACGTTTCCCTCTTCCCTGTACATTGTATGAACAAAGTGAAGGATACGGCCCTTCGTTGACCATTCTGTCTCTATACGAACGTCATCGTGCATTTTGAGCTCGTGGATGTATCTGACATTGTTTTCAAGAATTACCGGAAATATGTTCTTCTGTTTTATAACGCCGAGAGTACTGGTACTATTGAAAAAGTCCCATTTGGCCTCCTCGGCATACTGAAGATAAACTGCATTGTTTACGTGTCCGAAAGTATCAAGCTCATAGCCGCGGACTCTCAGTCTGAAAATACTCTTCATTCTTCCATGCCCAGCTTTTCATCAAGAACTTTTTCAAAGGAGGTATCCTCAGTATCAATGTCTCCGCCGTCAAGTGACCTGTTGATTCGTTCAATTACAGAGGCAATCTGAAGAACGGTTTTTCCTGAAGTAAGCTCCTGAGCAAATCTGAGAGCATCCTCAAGACAGTCCTTTTCCTCAGATACAAGTGACACTATGCCAAGATCAAGAGCCTCAGAAGCTGATACCATAGTTCCGTTAAGAATCATGGATACCGCTCTGCTCTTTCCGACTATACGGGCAAGTCTTTCAACACCGCTCATTCCAGGAATCACACCGATAGATGTTTCAGGAAGGCCGAAAACTGCTCTCTTTGAGCAAACTGTAAACTGACAGCTCATTGCTATTTCCATACCGCCTCCGAAGCAGCCGCCGTTTACAGCTGCAACAGTTACAAGAGGAAGCTTCTCGATATAGTTCAGAAGTTCTCTTGCCTTTCTGAGATTTTCCGACATATCCTTTCTGCCTTCAGGAGTGAAATTAGACGTATCAGCTCCGTGACAGAAGTGACGTCCTGCTCCCGTGATAACAAGCGCCTTCAGCTGTGGATTTTCAGATATAATCTCCTTAAGCTCGCTCAGGCTGAAGAACTCCGGAACACTGAGAACGTTTTTAGGCCCGTTGGATAATGTGAGAACTGCAGTATCTTCTCTGATCTCAAGAGATGAGATGTTTGATCTGTACTCTGCCATATCAGCTGATTATAAGTTTACGATATCGTTGCCGTACTGGTAAATCTTACAGAATACATCGATTACGTCCTGCATTGTATTGAGAGGAGCCTTGAGCATGTACTTACCAACGCTCTGAAGCTTTACATCGATATCATACTTTTCTGAAGCCATTTCGATAAGTTCAACGAACATGAGTGAATCGCCGCCGAGATCTTCCTGAGGATCAGAATCCATTGTGATTTCATCTCTGTCGATTTCGCATTCTTCTGAGTAGTAGTCAAGAATCATGTCTTCAATTTCTTTTCTGATTTCTGCTGTAATTTCTTTCATTTTTAGTATCCTCCGTTTTGTTTTGCCTTATGATAATAAGACACTTTTTTAATTTCTGTGTATTAACACGTACATAATTCAAGGATTTTCACCTTTCCTAAATAGTTTATCAAATAATTCCGCAATTTTCAATAGGTATCTTGAATTTCATTTACAGGTATAGTTTACACATATTCAAGTGTTAAAAATTATGCATAATAGACAACGTACAAAAACAAGTATTATATACAAATATTAATATTTGTTCTTTTTTCTGTTCTCCATTTAAAACCAGATACAAAAGGAACTGAATACCGGAATTTTGAAACTGAAAAAAATGAAAAAGTTTTCAGAAGTTGAAAAAATTCCGGAAGTATGTTATACTGAATATGTACGTCAGGAAATAATCAGACGTTCTTTACTACAGGCTGAACTCTCAGCCTGACAGCAGAAGGTACTACATACATGAATACAGTCATAGAAGAACTATACCGGACCGGAAACACCGGGGACGAGGAACTCACCCTTCTTATAGAAGGCATGTATCAGGATTCTCTTCTTTTTGAGAGAGCTGATGAGACTAAAAAAAAGTATTACGGAAGTGATGTATTTGTCAGAGGACTGATTGAGATATCAAGCTACTGCAGAAACAACTGCTTCTACTGCGGTATACGCTGCGGAAACACCCGCGCGGAACGCTACCGTCTCTCCCCTGAACAGATACTCAGCTGCTGCAGAACAGGATATGAGCTGGGACTGAGAACATTTGTTCTTCAGGGTGGTGAGGATCCCGGTTTTACAGACAGAATGACATGTGAAACTGTCTGGCAGATAAAAAACGCATATCCCGACTGTGCAGTTACTCTTTCTCTCGGCGAAAAGCCGGATGAGATTTACCGGTCCTTCAGGGATGCAGGTGCTGACAGATATCTTCTGCGTCATGAGACTGCCGATGCCTCTCACTACTCCAGGCTGCACCCTGAGAGCATGAGTCCTGACAACAGGAAACGATGTCTCTTTTCACTTAAAAATCTTGGTTTTCAGGTTGGTTCAGGATTTATGGTGGGAACACCGTACCAGACAACCGGAAATATAGTTTCAGATATCAGGTTTCTTCAGGAGCTAAGGCCTGAAATGATAGGCATAGGTCCGTTCATACATCACAGAGATACACCTTTTGGTGATTTTCCTGACGGAAGTGCGGAACTGACCATAAGGCTGACGGCTGTTCTGCGGCTTATGTTCCCTGATGCGCTTATCCCGGCTACAACAGCCCTTGGAACTGCTCTGCCCGACGGACGTGAACGGGGACTTAAGGCAGGTGCCAATGTAGTAATGCCAAACCTTTCTCCTTCAGATGTACGTACAAAATACAGTCTCTACGAAAACAAAATCTGCACAGGAGAAGAATCCGCCGAGTGCCTTGCATGTCTGAAAAGACGTATAGAAGGTGCAGGCTGCAGAATGTCACTTTCCCGCGGAGACCATTACCATTATAGTATAAAAACAGGAGTCATTTAAAAATGTCAGATTACGAAAGATTCAGGGCAGATTATTCCGAGTTCATATATAAAAGCTATGAGCTTACAGAAAACGAAGAGGATATCTGCATAAAATACAGTTTTGAAATAAAAGGCCTTTCAGAATTTTCACCTGAATGGAAAATAAGAAAAGCCTCTCCGGATACCGTTACCGATGACGTAAAGCTGAGAAAGCTTGTTTTCTCTCTCGGAATGGTTGAACTTGTCAGCTACTGGAAAATCACCTGCAGCCCGACAGTAAGGGTTCTCTGCGGTACTCTTGACGAGGACCAGAAGATATGGTGGAAAAGGCAGTACTTCAACGGTCTGGGCGAGTTCTTCTACAGAAACGGCATAAACGCTGACTTCAGCACATTTATGACAATAGATTCATCCGGATGTGAAGCAGAAGGAAAAGAATATTCAAGAGAGCTTAAGGGATGTCTTATCCCTGTCGGAGGCGGCAAGGATTCCATAGTTACACTTAACCTTCTTAAGGACATGAGAAACATAAGCTCATGCTACCTGATTAACCGCAGAGAATCAATTTATGAAGAGGCATATACTGCAGGCTATTCTGAGAAGGACGTTGTCCTTGCCCGCAGAACACTTGACAGAAACATGATACGTCTGAACTCGGAGGGATTTCTTAACGGTCATACTCCGTTCTCTGCAATTGTCGCCTTTTCCGCAGTTACTGCAGCTTATATAAACGGGCACAGATATGTTGTCCTTTCAAATGAAGCAAGTGCAAATGAAAGCACTGTTAAGGACTCGACTGTTAATCATCAGTATTCCAAGAGCTTTGAATTTGAGAACGACTTTGTAGAATACGAAAAGAAATACATCGGATGCGGAGTGTTTTACTTCAGTCTGTTAAGACCTCTCAGCGAATTCCAGATTGCTAAATATTTTTCAAAGCTGAAGCCCTTCCACCGACTGTTCCGCAGCTGCAATGCAGGAAGCAAAACCGACTCATGGTGCGGAAACTGCTCAAAGTGTCTCTTCGTTTTCCTTATTCTCTCTCCTTTCCTTCCTCATGAGGAAATCTGTGAAATACTCGGAAATGATATGACAGACAGAGAGGATATGCTTGAAACCTTCAGACAGCTTACAGGTATGACTGATGAAAAGCCTTTTGAATGTGTAGGAAGCATAGACGAGATTAACTTCTCTGTAACTGCGGCTATAGGAAAACTTGAAAAAGAAGGAAAGACTCTTCCTTATCTGTTCAGTTACTACAAAGGCACTGAGCAGTACAGGGAGTTTTCATCAAAGGAAAATCCGCTCCACACATACTACAACACTGTAAACAATCTCCCTGATGAATTTGCAGACATAGTAAAAAGAGAATGTTTTCAGGAGGTACAGACAAATGACTGAATTACTTAAAAAATATATAAAAGACAAAAAAGTGCTTCTTCTGGGCTTTGGCCGTGAAGGAAAGGCAAGCTACAGAAGAATCTGTGAAGCCGGAGGATACGCATCACTTACTGTCGCTGACAAAAATCCTGTAAAGGATGTTCTTCCGGAAACAGTCGAGCTTCTTACCGGAGACAGTTACCAGAAAACTCTCAATAACTACGACATAGTTTTCAAAAGTCCGGGAATAGTACTTGAGAAGCCGTACGACACCTATACCTGCTTTATAACGTCCCAGACAGAACTGTTTCTTGAGCGGTACGCATCGCAGGTAATCGGCATAACAGGTACAAAAGGAAAAAGCACAACAACAACCCTTATATACCACATACTTGCTGAAAACGGAGTAGATGCTGTACTCACAGGCAATATCGGAATCCCGTGCTTTGATATCACAGACAAGATAGGCGAAAACACAAAAATCATTTTCGAGCTTTCATGTCATCAGCTTGAAAACAACAGGTTTTCCCCTTCCACAGCAGTTTTTCTGAATCTTTTCGAAGAGCATCTTGACCACTACGGAACATATGACAATTATGCCGAAGCCAAGAAGAACATATACAGACATCAGAAACCAGGTGATAAGTTATTCTGCAGCTCAGACTTAAAGCCGGCAAAGGGTGAATGTTCTGCTGAAATAATAACTATGTCACAGAAAAACCGTATGGCAGATGTATTTGTACCTTCATCAGTAATATCATATAATGGTGAAACAGTAACCATCCCGGCAGATGAAATGCAGCTTGCCGGAACACACAACTGCTATAACGTGGCTGCCGCATATGCTGTATGCCGTATGGCCGGGCTGAAAACAGAGGATATAATGAGAAGCGTGTGCACATACTCCCCTCTTCCGCACAGACTTGAATTCATCGGAACTGAAAACGGAGTAAAGTACTACGATGATTCCATCTCTACAATCTGTGCTGCTGCAATTCAGGCCGTTGTGAGCCTTAAGGACGTTGACACGCTTCTGGTGGGCGGAATGGACCGCGGAATCGATTATAAGGAACTTATAGAATTTCTTTCTGACTGTACAGTTTCAAACATCATCCTTATGTCTGATTCAGGCAAACGAATTCTTAAAGAAATAAAGGAAAATTACACAGACGAATCATTCCTTTCAAAACTTCATTACACCGTGAAACTTGACGGGGCAGTAAAACTTGCAAAGGAACTGACTGCGAAGGGAAAATCATGCGTAATGTCACCTGCAGCGGCAAGCTACAATGACTTCAGAAACTTTGAGGAACGCGGCGACGCATTTAAGAAACTTGTATTTCAGAATAATTAAAGAGGTAAATAAATATGATCAGAAATATACAGGATGAAATTATCCGCTTAAAAAAAGAAAAGAATATATGCATACTTGCGCACAGCTATCAGGCTGCTGAAATTCTTGAGGTAGCAGACTATACCGGTGACTCATTTCAGCTCAGTGTAATGGCTCAGAAAACAGACGCACAGACAGTTATCATGTGCGGCGTTAAGTTTATGGCTGAAACTGTAAAGATTCTTTCACCTGAGAAGAAAGTAATCCTTGCAAATCCGTACGCAGGATGCCCTATGGCTGAGCAGATGGACAGAGAGCTGATTTCACAGGTAAAGAAACAGTATCCTGACTATACTGTAGTTGCCTATATCAACACAACTGCGGAACTGAAAACTATCTGTGATGTATGTGTTACATCTTCTTCAGCAGTAAAGATAGTTAATAAGATTGAAAACAAAAATATTCTCTTTATACCTGACTGCAACCTTGGCTCATATGTTGCAAAGCAGCTTCCTGACAAGAATATCAAACTCCTTCAGGGCGGATGTCCTACACACGCAAAGATTACAGAAAAGGAAGTTCTTAAGGCGCGTGAGCTTCATCCGGATGCTCTTCTCCTCGTTCATCCTGAATGCGTTGAAAAGGTTACCGAGAAGGCTGACTACGTTGGCTCAACATCAGGAATCATGGAATTTGCAGAGAAATCAGAGCACAGAGAATTTATCATCGGCACAGAGATCAGCATAGCTGAGCATCTCCAGTACAAGTGCCCTGACAAGAAATTCTACCCTCTCTCAATTAATCTCGTATGCAACAATATGAAATGCACTACACTCATGGATGTATATCATGCTGTAAACGGAAGTGCAGGTGCAGTTATTGAACTTTCCGAAGAGGAAATAAGAGATGCAAGACGCTGCATCGACAAAATGATTGAACTCGGATGATTTTTTTTGAATAATAATGAAAGCAGTGAATGTGAAGGTATTTTCATTCACTGCTTTTTTTCGGCATTCGTCATATAATTTATTTTGTATCTTCCCCAATTTTTTTCCACTGAAGAATACTTTTTGTCAATATCAAATCTTGACATTAACTGCTATGTATAGTAAAATTATAATATATGTAATTTTAACAGCTGCGTGTATTTTCAGCTGTATCTGACGTCAGTACAGTTATCGTCCAGACGTCCTGAATATCATAATTTCACAGTGAAGGAAATAAATTTTCCCGCTGTTACTATCGGAGGTGGAGCTGTTGTTCACTAAGAGCACAAACGAAATATGGGTCAGTGAAAGTTTTTTCGATACACTTGCAAAGGCACACTGCAAAAGCAGAATAAGCGAAGCAGAACTAAAACTAAACGAGTATGTTTCACGTCTTGACAGTGAACTGTCTGCCCTCAGTTCCGAATGGTTAAAAATAGAAGGCAAAGATATATACTATGTACACAGGCACCGGATTCTGATACCGGATATAACTTCATTCAGGTGCTCAATCGTAAATGAGAGCGGATTCTGCAGTGTTTTCGACGGATTTGAGGGCCGTATTATATCAGAGGATGAAGCATATGACCTGTTCTTCTCGGGAAGAGGCTCCAATCCGTTTTATACCGACAGCATATGGTTTACAAACGGCGGAGAGAACCACTGCGTAGTCAGATACCGTACCAGCAGTGACGATACATACGAATGCATTAACAGCCAGGGTAACAGGTCGTGCTGCTACAGGAGTCTGTACAACAACTGCAGAAACTGCAGCTGGGGATACGGAGTCAAGGTCCCTGTCTGTGAGCTCAGGTACAAAACAGTTACCGAAAACATGATTACCTCCGGTCTTGTCCCTGAAAAGATATCCGAACAGAGCAAGTCACTTCTCAGAATGTTCACAGAACTATATAACAGCGGATATACTGATGTTAAAAACGGCGGACTGTATTTTACTGAAAAGTTTGTAAATGATGTTATGAACCGTACAATCAGTGAAATATTCGGAATAAGATTCGAAAACACCAATCTTTCTGACGAGCTCAAGAGCTATGCAACAGACAATGTAATAAAACTTGACGAAAACTTCAGAAGAGAATTTATTAATTCAGTTCTGAATGCTGACAGGAAGCGCGCGGAGATAGAATCCTACGATGCCAGACGACTTTCCGACCCTAATCAGGGTATGTGGGAGCTCTGGGAGGAAGAATGCTGCGGCGAAGCTAAAACAAAAATTACTACTGACCATACGTTTGTAGGACGCAATCCTCTCGCGGACATCAGAGAAGACGGTATTGTCGGCATCGACTTCGGAACGAAGAGCACTATCGTGGTTTTCCAGAACGGCAGTGATACTATCATGCCTATGCGTATAGGCATCGGTGATATGAGTGCTCAGATAAAACCTGAACAGTATGAAAACCCTACTGTCATGGAAATAAAAAATCTTGAATCCTTTTTAAAAAGCTATGATTCATCCAAGGGCAGACCTGATACAGAATGGAACGACATCACTGTCTCCCACACAGCATACCGGAACATGACATCAGGAACCGTATCCGATGACTTTTATTCATACTTCTATGATCTGAAGCAGTGGTGTGCCGACTCAGACAGAAATCACATAGTAACGATAAAGGACCAGTGCGGAAACGAATACCAGCTGTCGTCATACATGCACGGCACCGGAAACAGATTTGATCCGCTTGAAATATACGCATATTATCTCGGACTTTATATAAACAATATACGTAACGGAATATATCTTGACTACCTGCTCTCCTTCCCTATCACTTATGAGAAAGGGCTGAAGGAAAAGATACTCGAAAGCTTCAGAAAGGGCATTAAAAAATCGCTTCCTGTAACAGTTCAGAACAACCGGGAGTGTATGGATATATTCAGCGTTCAGACGGGTGTAAGTGAGCCGGTTGCCTACGCCATAACTGCTTTCAGTGAATACGGAATCAAGCCTGCAGGAGAGGAAAAATATCTGTACGGCGTATTTGACTTCGGCGGCGGCACCACTGATTTCAGCTTCGGCTCATACAGAAGGGCCGATGCATCGGAAAAGAAAAAAAATGATTATGTTATAACCCACCTTTCATCAGGCGGTGACAGATACCTCGGCGGCGAAAACATTCTTGAGCTTATGGCCTTTGAAATATTCAAGGCAAATTACAGCAGACTGCTTAAACGAAATGACAAACACCCGTTCAGCGGCATCGAGTTTTCAATGCCTCACGGATGCGAGCCGTTTCTCGGTTCTGAAACCCTTATATCAGGCTCCCGTAAAGCCAAGAGAAACACAAAGCAGCTTATGGAAAAGCTTCGTCCTTTCTGGGAGAATCTCGGACGTGATATTAATCTCGCCTCCGGTGATTCAGGTCTTGACGAAAAATCAGAACGTATTCTCCGCCAGATTCAGAAGGGATGCATCAAGGTTGACCTTTTTGACAACGATGGAAATCTGCTCGAGGATTTTTCTCTTGATATATATGACGAAACATCCGGAATCTGTCTTGACCTTACGGAACTGATCAGAAACAGAATCGAACAGGGCGTAAGACAGTTCTTCATTTCCCTGAGAAACAGCTTTACAAACGATGAAATAAGAAAAGCCGGCGGGATGGAGATTTTTCTTGCAGGCAATTCCGGAAAGTGTCCGGTTCTTAAAAAGCTATTCGAGAAATACACTGATATGTACTCCCATACCACAGACGAACCCGAAAGCTTCGAGCTTTTCAGAATATATCCTTCACTCGGAACAGATGAAGCAGCTGCTATACAGCTTCGTAACGGCATAACCGCCGTTCCCGGAGAACTCTCAGGGCCGACAGGAAAAACAGGTGTGGCCTACGGACTGATCAAGGGGCGAATCGGTTCAAGAATCAAGGTTGTATCCGAAAACTCTGCGGATGAGGAAACATCATTCAGCTACTATCTCGGGCACTGTGAAGATGATATCTTTATCTGTGATATCAGAAAGGGTGAGCTCAGGGACAGCAGCTGGGTAAAATATACCGAGGCGGATGTTTCGAGAATTGAGATGTACTACACCTGTCTTCCTGAAGCAGCGGACAACAGCATGCCTGTACGTGGTATTCAGAAGCACATCATCCGTATAAAAAATCCCGATGATGAAGCATTTGTCTATATCAGAATGACCTCACAGAGTTCAGTAGAATATGTTATAGCAAAGAGCGGCACCATAGACAGCGGCGAATATCTCAGCGATATAATCAAAATAGAATTTCAGTAATCCGCTCTGTCAGGATAATTTTTCAGCTTACTATTAGCCGCCCTGAAGACTGTTCAGTTAGTCTGATCAGCACGGCTATATAAATAAAATACCTGCAGGAATATAAATTCATTTTAGCGTTCACTGCAGAACAGAAGGGACTAAAACATGAAAAAAGAATATGTTATGGGCAACAGCGCCATAGCTCTCGGTGCACTTGCTGCCGGGGTGAATCTTGTTTCAGGATATCCTGGAACGCCTTCATCAGAAATTGTGGAGACAATACAGAAGTACAAAAACGACGATGTTTACCTTGAATGGTCAGTAAACGAAAAGGCCGCTCTTGAAGTTGCAGCCGGTGCCGCATGGGCTGGTGCAAGAACAATGGTTACAATGAAGCAGGTTGGTCTTAACGTTGCATCTGACCCTCTTATGTCACTTGCATATGTCGGTGTAAAGGGTGGAATGGTAATAGTTTCGGCAGACGATCCGGGACCGATTTCCTCACAGACTGAACAGGATACAAGAATGTTTGCGGATTTTGCAAGAATTCCTGTATTTGATCCTTCATCACCTGAAGAGGCCTTCGAGATGATTCAGGATGCTTTCGAATATTCTGAAAAATACTCCACTCCGGTTCTTTTCAGACCAACAACAAGAGTCTGTCACGCATATGCCTCAGTTGAATTTGATGAGAATTTCAGAGCAAAGGAAGTTGAAGGCTTCGTAAAGGACTCAAAAAAATGGGTTATCTTCCCTAAGCTTTCCTACGACAATCATATCAGTATAGAAAAAAGAAACACTGCTCTCGGTGATCTTTTCTCAGAATACAGCCACAACACGGTTGAAGGTTCAGGCAGAAAAGCCGTGTTCGCTTCAGGCGTAAGCTACTCATATGCAAAGGAATTTCTTAAGAACAGAGAAGATGTTACACTCGTAAAGATTGCAACACCTCACCCGTTCCCTGAAAAGCTTGCTCTCTCCGTTCTTGAAAAATGTGACGAGGTTCTCTGTTTTGAAGAGCTCAGTCCGTATATAGAAAACCAGCTTCTCAGAACTGCCGGTGTTCACCACCTTCCGGTAAAAATACTCGGCAAGTCAACAGGCCACGGCAGACTTGCAGGCGAAAATTCCGCTGACTATGCTGCTGAAGTAATCTCTGCATTTCTTGGTGAAAAAGCTCCTGAAATAATCGATATCTCAGATACACCTGCTCTTCCTGTAAGACCACCTGTACTCTGTGCAGGCTGCCCTCACCGCGGTTCATTCTATGCAGTTAAGAAAGCAATGGCCGGAAGAAAGGCATATTTCTGCGGCGATATCGGCTGCTACACCCTCGGAAATGCAGTACCGCTTGACATGTGCGATACATGTCTCTGTATGGGTGCAGGCATTACAATGGCTCAGGGTCTGAACCATATGGATAAGGATGCGGTTGCCTTCTCATTTGTCGGTGACTCAACATTCTTTGCTTCAGGTATTACGGGCGTTGTTAATGCTGTATACAATGAAGCTGATATGATTCTCTGCGTTCTGGACAATTCAACAACAGCTATGACAGGTCATCAGCCTCATCCGGGTACAGGAAGAAATATGATGGGCAATGTCATCGAGAAGGTTGATATCATAAAGATTCTTGAAGGAATCGGTCTTAAAAAGATTGTTGTCGCTGACCCGCTCAATCTTGACGAAGCTGTAAATGCCGTTAAGGAATGCGCTGATATTCCGGGCGTAAAGGCAATTATATTCAAGTCACCTTGTATCGCACTCTTCAAACCTGAAAAGCAGGCATTTGTAACTGACAAGTGCATTCAGTGCAAAAAATGCATCAGGGAAATCGGCTGCCCTGCAGTTGTAATTGAAAACCATAAGGTTGCTATAGACAAGTCACTCTGTACAGGATGCGGACTCTGCGCTCAGATCTGTCCTGTAAAGGCGATTGGAGGTACTGGAAATGAATAAGGATATACTTCTCTGCGGCGTAGGCGGTCAGGGTACCGTTCTCGCATCAAAGCTTATAGCATCAGCTGCCATGAGAAACGGTGAAACTGTTCACTCAGCAGAAACAATAGGCATGGCTCAGCGCGGGGGCTCAGTTACAAGCCACGTACGTATAGGAGATGCAAACTCCCCTCTTATTCCTCTCGGCTCCGCAGATCTTATTCTTGCATTTGAACCGGCAGAAGCTGTAAGAAATTTAAAATATCTGAATAAGGACGGAATTGTTATAGTAAACAGCGTTCCTGTAAAGCCGGTTACAGAGTCACTTACAGACACAGGATATGACGGAACAGAAATGATTGCATACCTTAAGACAAAGTGCAGAAATGTAATCGTGGTTAATGCAGAGGAAATCTGCAGGGAAACAGGTTCATCAAAGGTATTTAACGTTGCGATACTCGGTGTTGCAGTAGGTACAG
Organism: Oscillospiraceae bacterium; assembly: GCA_045642145.1. Classification (GTDB taxonomy): domain Bacteria; phylum Bacillota; class Clostridia; order Oscillospirales; family Ruminococcaceae; genus HUN007. The sequence continues at coordinate 17,145 of JAZUIH010000124.1, forward strand.
GCAAAACGGGATTATTGAAGGAGCACGTTACTGCAGAAATTACAGAACGTGTTAAGGAAAAATTCAGGGACATTAACATGCTCGCCTTCAGCAAGGGTGAACAGATAGGAGCTAACTATGAAATTAAATGAGAAACAGATTGAACTCATTGACAAGCAGGTAAAAAGACTTATTGCATCTGACAGCTACTACGGCGAAGTTTACAGAAAAGCCGGTATCACAGGTGTATCTTCTCAGGAAGACTTTGAAAAGCTTCCTTTCGCTGAAAAAAATGACCTCAGAAATGCATATCCTCTCGGAATTATGGCATGTGATGAATCAGAAATAGTAAGAATTCATTCATCATCAGGTACAACAGGTACTCCTGTTATTATTCCTTACACAGCCAAGGACGTTGATGACTGGGCAGTTATGTTCGCAAGATGCTATGAAACAGCAGGCATCACCAGTATGGACAGAATTCAGGTTACATCAGGCTACGGTTTATGGACTGCCGGAATCGGTTTCCAGGTAGGTGCTGAAAAGCTTGGTGCAATGACAGTCCCTATGGGTCCGGGAAATACTGAAAAGCAGGTTAAGATGATGGTTGACCTCGGCTCAACAGTTGTAACAGCTACATCTTCATACGGCCTTCTCATTGCAGAAGAAGTTCAGAAGAGAGGCATAAAGGATCAGCTCAAGCTTAAGAAGGGTGTATTCGGTTCCGAAAGATGGAGTGATACAATGAGACAGCGTATCAGAGACGGACTCGGAATTGAAATATATGATATCTACGGTCTTACAGAGATTTACGGACCAGGTATCGGTATCAACTGTTCCGAAAACGACGGTATCCACTACTGGGACGACTATATCTATATTGAAGTAATTGACCCTGTAACAGGAAAGCCGGTTGAAGACGGTGAGGAAGGCGAAATAGTTATCACAACTCTCGTAAAGGAAGGCGCTCCTCTCCTCCGTTTCAGAACACATGACCTTTCAAGAATTATTCCGGGAAAATGCAAATGCGGAAGATGCTATCCAAGAATCGACATCATCAAGGGCAGAAGCGATGACATGTTCAAGGTTCGCGGAGTAAACATGTTCCCTGCTCAGGTTGAAGAGCTTCTTAAGAAGGTTCCGGGAACTTCAAGTGAATACAGCATTACAATTGCCCGTGATGAGGAAACAAACAAGGACGTAATGCTCCTCACAGTTGAAGGCGACGGAAAGTACGACTTCAATGAAATGTCAAAGAACATTCACGATCTCTTCAAGTCACTCATCGGCATGTCTCCTAACAAGGTAATTGTTGTTCCTGTAGGCACACTCCCGCGTTCAGAAAAGAAGACAAAGAGAGTATCCGACCTCAGAAATATCTGATAGTCCGGATTAAAAGCACATAAAAAGGAGTGAACGAAACCCTGGTTTCGTTCACTCCTTCTTTTTTATATTATATATGTTTCTTCACTGTAGGCTTCATCAAAAACTGCATTAAGGTTATCATCAGAATATTCTGTTTCCTTTGAGTAATCCTTTGCAATTACTATAAATTCCTGTTCTGTAAGGTGCCCGTTCTCATACCAGTGACACTGTGCAAGAAAACGTATAACACCGACTGACACAGCGGTAAAAAATACTGATGAATAAAATTCACCGCTGAAAACGCCTTTAAGGAAATGTCTCCAGATAAAATACACAGCAAGCTTTTCAAGATATGTTTCGGTCTGACTGCACTCACAGCTGAATTCCGTACAGTTTATTTTATCAGCAATACTCAGACATCTTCTGAGGTAATCAGGCCGTCTGCCGTCGAGGGGTTCAAGGCGGCTCATAAACTCAGTCATCCTGTATACATCAGGACGAAGCAGTTCAGGACTCCTCATGATATCCAGTTTCCTGTAATCACTGTTGTCAGCACGGAACTGAAGCTCCTCTGCATACAGAAGGATATCACTGATTCTTTCATCGACAGTCAGCTTTCTGTTCTGAAGATGTGCGATTATCCGGTTCCTTGCTTCAAAAAGCCAGCTGAAAAGCTCCTCATCATACTCAGCGCAGTCCTCAGACGGAATTTCTGTCTCCGTATACGAAAAATCACAGCTGTCAGTTATTATCAGTCTGGCGCTCTCCTCACAGCAGAGTCCCGTACCGCCTTCCTTTACTCCGTTAAACCATTCGAAGTATCTGGGATGATCAGTACATATCTGACAGAGATGCTCCTCACCAAGATTTATAAATATATCGCAGAGATTATCTGCGTTAAGAAACGGACAGCGATTCCCTTCAGACAGCCTGAAGCATGATGTCCCGCTGTCATCTATATATTCACTGAGTTTACTTCCGAATTCACCCTTTACGTTTCTGTAAAACTCCATTGTACAGCTGTCTATATCGATTTCCCAGCCAATACAGCAGTTATCCGTACACCTGTCAGCTGTACATCTGAATCCGGAACAGTATGAAGGCATCCGTAGTATCATCGTACTTTTCTGTATTCCTTTTCAAGCTGAACAAGGAGATCAATCTGACCGTCACGCTGCATTTTTTCACCGTATTTTTTTCTTACTTCCTTAAGAAATTCAGGCACAGCATCATCGTGGTTTTTAAGGAACCACCTGATATGATTTCTTATATACTCCGACCTGAGAGCCGGATCATTGAGGTCATTAGGTACTCTTGTCATTCTGTCATCTATTGAATCGAAGCCGGTAAAAGGCCTTTTGAGTCTGTCCTCGCACATGCTGATGTACTCAGGATTTATGTCGATACCTATACAGTTTCTGCCCGTGTTCTGACATACCCTGAGAGCTGTTCCTGAACCCACAAACGGATCAAGTACTGTGTCACCTTCATTTGAGCTTGCGAGAATAATACGTTCGTACAGACCCTCAGGCTTCTGCGTAGGATGGGACAGTCTGTGGCGGCTGCAGTAGTGCATATGAGAAAACTCCCATACATTTCCCGGATTAGCTCCTCTCATATTATTTACAGAGCGGTAATACTTCTGCGGTATTCTGATGTCATCAAGATTGAATGTAAACTGCTTGCTCTTTGTGAACATAAGAATATCATCATGTCGCGGACTGAATCCGATAGTTTTCCCTATACCCTGTGTATAGTACCAGACAATCCATGAGTTAAAGTGATACTTAAGCTGACTGTCAAGAAAATTATAAACATATGATATATATCTCATTCCCATGAAAATATACATCGTACCTGTCGGCTTAAGAACACGGTCAGCCTCCTTCATCCACTCTTCAGTGAAATTAAGATATTCGGCAAACTCAAGAGTATCGTGGGTATTTCCGTAGTTTTTGCTTAAATTATACGGCGGGTCAGTAACAATCAGATCAACAGATTCGTCAGGAATATTTTTAATCTGATCAAGTATATCACCGCAGTATACGTCAAGTCTAAGTTTATTCTTCATCCGGTTTAATCCTTTGCTGGCATCTCTGCCGGTTATTGCAGAATCGTATCGTTTGTAGATGTATTATCAGAAGTTGGAACCGTTCCATCCCCAGTCCTGTGTTGCCTCATATTTCACATAAACTCTTGAACTGTCAATGCTGAGCTCGCTGTTCAGAATCCCGCAGATCTGATTTGTAAGCGCACTGAAAGCTGAAGAGTTTGCAGAACCGAACACACTGACCTCAACCATGGCAGCAGGGGCGTCAGTACCCTTGAAGTAAAGCTTTCTCTCAGGCTCAATTTCAACCATAAGCCAGTTTTCTGACTTGCCCGGAACAGCTGTAATAGCCTGGCCGAGTGCTGACTTGAGAGCAATCTCCTTATCCTTTGATACGGCTGTATTTGTTTTAACTTTAATAAACGGCATAATATTTCACCTTTCCCTGATTTCTGACCAGACTCTGATAAAAGCACTGAATCCGGTTATCACACTAAAAACGCCTGATTACGAACATATACATAATCAGGCGGTTAATTTTGGCGGAGACGGTGGGATTCGAACCCACGGTACCCGAAGGTACAACTGATTTCGAGTCAGCACCGTTATGACCACTTCGATACGTCTCCGTATAAGGACAAACGAAAAGCCGGAGCTCACGTTTGCTGTCAGGTGTCATGTTTGATACAGAAGACAAACATATCAGCACTGACTTACTATATTATAGCATAAAGGCGGAATAAAATCAATAGTTTTTTCTCAGAAGTAATAATCCTGTACAAAACATCGGTTTCCTTAAAAGAAGGATATACTGCGATTTAGGTTTGCTCTGCGGCTATGCAGAAATCTGCCTGTAAGAATCATAAATTATAACGAACTTCAAAATAATTTAGACGTTCACTATAATAAGCCGCTGCACGTGATGTACAGCGGCTTGTTTATCAGCCTATAAATTCCTTAATAAGTGAATTTTTCGGAACGAATATTGTCGGGATAGGTTCAAGCTCCTCAAGATAGCTGAGTACCATGCTGCGCATATCATCATACTGTGACTTATCTGCATTTTTCAGATCATCGTATATAACGCTCTTGTATACAGGTGCCTCGTAGTCGATAAATGTATCGATGTTGAAATCCGCCCTGTCCTTGTGAGGCATGATATAGAGGTTTTCTCCCCTTCTGACACTCTTGTACATTGCAAAGATATCATCAAACTCTCTTCCGCGGAAGAGTCTGTCACGGAGAAGTCTTCTCATAAGACGTACATAGGACGGATGAAGAAGGTCACCGCTGCCTGTCTTGAGTCTGGTTCTTACACTAACGTAGATGCAGTTTGCCATATCGCTTACACCACCGTTTACCTCCGGATTAAGAGCATGAATTCCCTCGAAAATCATAACCTCATTTTCCTGACGTGTTACCGGTGTGTAGGACGAGTAATCCTGAGTCGGAAAATCAAAAACAGGAACCTGAACGGTTTTTCCCTCTGCAAGAAGCTTCATGTGCTCCTGAAACATCTGAATATCAACCCTGTAAGGAGATTCAAGGTCTATATTGCCGTCCTCATCCCTCGGAACGTTCTTTTCCTCGATATTCTTATTAGGAATAAAGTAGTTGTCCATCGAAATAACCTGGGACTGAATACCGATTTTCTTCAGTTCATCAGAAAGACGAAACGCAGTTGTTGTTTTACCTGAGCCTGAAGGGCCGGATAAAAGTACGATTGGCTTGCGGTTGTCAGCTATGCTCTTTGCAACCGCAGCAATTTTAGCTGTGTATTCTTCGTTTGATTTTTTGATAAATGCCATAGCATCCGTTTTAATTGATTTGTTAAGCTGTGAAATATTGATACATCTCATAATTTTAGTCCTGCCTTTCACTGATTATTTTTTAAAATATATTCAAGCATCTGTTCGGCAAAATTCCGCTTCATACTGTCAAAGAAAACACATTTTTCTGTAATAATGTATCTTCTCAGCGGTTCCGGACAGAATGCAAGATCTGCTTCATTAAGCATCGGTATATCGAATTCACTGTCACCTGCGCAGAAAATCCTGTCAAAAGAATACCTCGATGCAAGTCTCTTAAGTGCATTTCCCTTGGTAAGCTTATTAGGGAAAACATAAACCTTGTCACCGATGCTGAACACACTGACTTTACTGAGGTCAGCAACGCTTTCGAGAACAGCTCTCGTTGTAAGAGGCGCAGTTGATTTGGTAAAAACAAAAAGCTCATCAACTATGCGAATATCAAAGTAAACATATTCGTCATCCTTAAAATATTCTATGCACTTTTCAAATTCATCCATGCAGTCTGAAATGATTTCCTTTGATTCTCTGAACCATTCGGGAACTATCTTTCCGTTTTCATACAGAATCCCGCCGTTGGCAGCAAGAGCTGCAGGCGGAGTAAAACCTTCCCTGAAACATATACGCTCATACTGCTCTGTTGAGCGGGTTGTCACAGGTACAAAAAACATGTTCTTCATGGAGCAGAGTGAAAAGAGCATATTCAGGGCATCAGGTGTCATATACGAAAGTGCTTTGCCTTCCTTGTATTCAACACAGATATCAGTTTCCGCTGCCTTCTTATATGAATGAATAAGAGTATTATCAAGATCAGATGCAAAAAGTGTAATAATAATCCCTCCCCTGTATCACAAAATCATGTATCAGCAAGATTTTTTATAATTCCGCAGGCGCGATAGCAGCTCATAGGATACTGAATAACCTCGACATTCTTCTCCTGAGCCAGTCTGAAAATATGAGCAAGATACTTAGTGTCACCGGGATCATTTACAAGAATTTTCCACGGCACTCTTCTGAGAAGAACCCTCGTTGTTTCTCCGATTCCGGGTTTCACAAAGTTAATATCAGATATTCCGAAATCATTTTTTATCCTGAGAACCTCGTCAAGTCCCGTGACTTTACATGCATTTTCATCGGCATCAGAATAGTTTTTTGAATAATCAACTTTGCTCATAACAGTTTCTATGAACTCCGCAGAAAGGTCTTCTTTCTCCAGTTCGCCATAATAAACAGCGCCATGAAAATCATTTTCTCCGATAATATCAGATCTCAGAAAAGTTCTGCTGATTAATCCTGATACTGTTGAGTTAAGACATGAACTCGGTATAAGAAAATCTGACTTTGTACCGGAAAGTGATGTAATATTTGCAGGATCTGCAAGAACTGCCAGTTCAGGTGACACTCCCGGATAATTCACAAGTTCCTTTTTCAGTGTATCAAGTATTGCACCTTTACCCGTCCACCCGTCAACAAAGCAGATGTCAGAAGCGCTGTGTCTGTCAAGAATATATCGCATAGCATTATGATCAATACCTCTGCCGCGGATAATTGATATGGTATAATGATAAACTGAAATTTCAGGATATCTGTGATTCAGATATCTTTTAAGAAGAATTCCTACCGGAGTACCCGCTCTTGCAAGTGAAACAAGCACAACCCGGTTATGATATCTTTTTCTTATCTTTTCCGCAGCCACAGCCGCAGCTTCAGCTGTTTCCCCTGCATATCCCGCAAGCGCCTCCCTGTAAAGGGCAAAATATTTTTCACCTGGTCTGTACTCAAGAGGAAGCATCTCACAGTAGTGAACACCGGACTGAATATACTTTTCCCGTACTTCGGACGGAAGAGGCTCCACAAGACCTGTAATATCCTTAAGAAGTATTGTTACATCATCCGGACTGTATGACGATCTCACAGCTTACTCACCCACCTTACAAGCAAAAAATCACGGCACTCTGAAAATGCTTCGGAAAATGATGTAAAATCATAATCAGATTTCTCTGAGTCTGTAACAGCTATAACAAGATCATATGATGTCAGATCTGAATTATAGATATATGTTTTCCTGTCTGAATCGTAAAAGCTTTTCAGGCTGTGTCTTGTTCTGAGGGGATATCCATCCCTGTTTTCAGCAACTATCGGGCTTCTTGTAGACGAGTGTGACACTGCCGTCAGGACGCCTTTTTCCTTCAGCAGCCTGCATAGTTCTATTGCGGGATACATGCATTCTTCTGTTCCGATAACTGCTGCCGAAGTAATTCCATCAGGAATACTTTCTGCTGCAGTTTCCGCAAGACTTCTGCATGCTTCTTTATATAGGGATATCTGTACTCCTCTTCTTGGATTCAGCATTCCGGGAACCTTTTTTTCTGTTAATCTGAATTCTGAACTTCGCTGCCCCGGTTTCTCTGTGAAACTGTAAACCTCATCAGAATCAGGAGATGCTGAATGCTTAACAAGCCATATAAAACTGACTCCCTGCTTTTTTAATTCAGCCTCACGCTCAGGAGACATACCGTTAAGTATCGAACATGCGGAAAACTTCATGTCATCCGGTACCTTTTTCTCAGTCTTCAGAGCGTTTATAAAGTTCATAATCGTCTTGCCGGTAGTTATCTCATCCTCGGCAAAAATGATATGCTCTGTGCCGGAAATAATTCTCTCCCAGTCATCACAGTAAAGCAACTGCTCTGCAGCGTGACTGTGTTCCTCCCTGAATTCTGCAATAAGCTCTGAACCGCTTATACATTCTCTGGTAGTATGAATATAATAAGCGCCTTCAAACTCTGATGATACTGCAGCTCCGACTGCTGTGGCAGTTTCCGCAAAGCCAATAAAAAGAACTTTTTCCGTTCCGGTACTCCTCTTAACCTCCTGCGCAAGCTGACGGAAAAGACTGACGGTGCGAAGAGGATCAGCAGGAACATGCTTTGCCTGCAGGCTGTTTACAAGAAGATAATTTCTTTTTGAGTTGTTTTCACGTTTTACCATCTGTACAAGTTCAGAGTCAGAAAACGAAGATTTGTTTTTCAGTATTTCAAGCAATTCTATATTTTCCTTTCTTCCTCATTAACTCCGTAAACAGCAGCTCTGACCAGAATTTTTTCAGCCCAGTTTCTGTGTACCTTTTCCTCATTCATCCTGTTACCGGCAATTCCTTTTTTTACAGCAAGGGTATTATCCTGCCAGTTCATAATACCAAAAGCATCAGCGAAGTCCTCACCGGACACCGCATGCTCCTCGTCTATAATTCTGAGCTGGGAAGGATGTATTGCCGTTTTACCGCACAGTCCGTTCAGGATATCAAGTTTTATTTCGTTTCTGAGGCCGTCAGACCATACAGAAGCACTCTTGTCCGGTCCTTCGAAATAGTCCCATACCGGAGCGGAAACAACATAATCTGCAGAAAAAATACTGACAATATCGCCGATTATACTGTTCACCGCCGCAATACTGTATATGCTGTTATTTATACCTCTCCTTACGCCGAATGACGAACAGAAATCATTTCCGCCTGTCCTGATATTAAACACGATTTCGCGGAATGAATCAGTAATACTCTTTATCCCGGAAAGAGTACTGATACGGCACCTGGCATCTGAAACAGATGATGATTCAAGAATAGGCATACCGTATATTATATTATCGGCATTTTGATTTATATTTGAAATAGCTTCAAGATATTTTTGTGCATTATTTTCGTTGAATTTCGGAAAAATAAAACCTGTCAGACAGCTGCTGCCCTTTACAGCATCGTACACTTCATTTATCTGTTCAGGTCTGCGTACCCTTACGAAGATATACGGGAGCTTCTCTCTGTCTGTCAGGCCTCTGCTCACCGAATCATCAAGCTCTGCAAAGGTTCTTCCAGTCTGTAAAACAGCTTCCTTCTCAGTTCCGTCAGCTATTGCATCCTCAAGACAAAGCGCAAGTGACCTCAGGTGACTGTATCTGTTTTCCGTCAGGAACTGCGATACATTTTTATTGTGTGCAGGCGTATACATGAGTCCACCGAGGGAATGCCTCATGATTTTATCACGGGTTATACCGCATTTCTGCAGAAAGAAATATAATTCTTGTTTTGTCATGGCTAAAAATCTGTCTTTCTCATAATTTTTCCGGAGCGTATGCCTCCATAAGTCTGTACGCAGTCTTTATGCCGTCAACCGCGGCTGATGTTATACCTCCGGCATATCCTGCTCCCTCACCGCACGGGTAAAGATTTTCAGTACCCGGAGAAACAAGGTTTTCATTTCTCAGTATTCTCAGAGGTGATGAAGTCCTGGTTTCAGGAGCAGTCATAACTGCATTGCCGTCCCTGAAGCAGTTCATTTTTCTTCCGAAATCCTTAAGCCCTGTCATAAGCATGCTGTTTATTTTTTCGCTGAAAAGACTGTTAAAATCACATTCGGCAAGTCCCCTTGCAAATGTAGGGGTAATGCACGAGTCAAGCGACGGCTTTCCGCTCATAAATCCGCCGACAGTCGTGGCAGGTGCTCTGTAGCTTCGTCCTGCAAGCTCAAACGCTTTCTGCTCAAGAGCACGCGCAAAATACATTCCGTCAAGCGGCGAGTTTCCGAAGTCCTTCTCTGATACAGATACAGCAACTGCTGAGTTGGCGTTCTTTCCATTACGGGCAAATTCACTCATGCCGTTGGTAACAACTGTATTTTCTTCACTTGCTGACGGAACTACAGTCCCTCCCGGACACATGCAGAACGTATACACGCCTCTTCCTTCCCTGTCCCTGTATGAAAGCTGGTATTCACCTGCAGGCAGAAACGGATTATCCCTGTATTTTCCGTACAGACTTTCGTTTACGTCCTCCTGAAGATGTTCTATGCGGACACCTACGGAAAACGGCTTGGTCTGCATAGGAACATTTCTGTCAAATAGCATCTCAAAGGTATCTCTCGCTGAATTTCCGACTGCGAAAACAGCAGCCGCAGTTTCAAAGTCACCCTTTGTTGTCGTAAGGCGTGTAATCCGGTTCCCGTCCGTTTCATATCCGGTGACTGTTGTACCGAAGTGTATTTCGCCGCCGTTTTCAGTTATTTTTTTTCTCATGTTTTTTATAACTGATCTGAGTTTGTCAGTACCGATATGAGGCTTTGCCTTTATAAGTATTTCCTCCGGGGCTCCGAATTTTACAAAGCTTTCAAGTACATATCTGCAGAAGGGATCCTTTATTCTTGTGGTAAGCTTACCGTCAGAAAAGGTACCAGCCCCGCCCTCGCCGAACTGGACGTTTGAATTTATATTAAGCGGTCCTCCGTTCCAGAAGGTTTCAACGGAAGCTGCTCTCTCGTCAACTGATTCTCCTCTTTCAAAAACCAGTGGTCTGTATCCGTGTTCAGAAAGTACAAGGGCACAGAACAGTCCAGCAGGCCCGAAACCTACAATGCCAATCCTTCCCTTGTATTCATCAGTGCAGATAACCGGCTCCGGAAAGCTGCTCTCAATGTACTGGCATCCGTCAGAGTGCTCACAGAGTCTTCTCTCGGAATCCGCGTCTCCAAGCTCAGCATATACTGAATGGACAAAGTGTATGTCAGACTGCTTTCTCGCATCAAGCGATGTTTTGTAGATTCCTGTTTTAACTGCATCAGCCGTATTTATTCCTGATTTTTTCAGTGCTCTTTTTATAACTGATTCAGAATTTTCTGATACTGATGCTTTGATATTTGTAATAATAACTGCCATCGGTTATTCTCCGTTTATCTGTTTATCATAGTGAAAGTCAAAAAGAATTTGACTGTTACTATAATTATAGCATATCCCGGCTGATTCATCAATAATATTCATACAGATAGCAAACATAAATTGACATAATGCTGATGATAATGTATAATATACTGAGCAAAAATTATTATTACAAACATAACTGAAAAAAGGAGAACGCCTGTTTGCTATGGTAAGCTCAGATAATTTTGTCTGCAGTACAGACGAACGGTATTCGGAAGAATTTGAAATTATAGCCGATCTTGCAGCTCAGCAGTATATTGAACTGATTTATGACGAAAACAAATGCCGGCTTGTATATCTTATGAATGATGCAGCCGAAAGCTTTCTCTGTTTTGAAAACTTTACCGTAAACGGAACATACAATCCGGATTATGAAGGTCCTGTCTCCGCTGCACTGGAACAGAATCCGGACTACTATATACTGATTGTACGTCAGGGCAGTGAAAATGTTTTTACTGTCTCCTTTACCGGAATTCATCAGGAAACAAGTCTTTACAACTACGGACTCACAGGACATTTCTGGATAAAAGGCCATGAAAAGCTCAGAATAATCGACTACTGGCTTGGACTCATCCGGGAAAAATACAATATCCTTGGTCCTGAGTACTGCAATGATACAGAAAAATCCATGTATCATCTGGCGCACTTTATGCCGCTGCGTTACTATCGCTCTGTTCCGGAAAAATACATGAATGAAAATGACTATATATATGAAACCACACCTGAGGCTGCTGATGTTTTCAGACAGATATGCAGTGAAACAGCAAACCGCAGACTGCATGAAATCTCTGCGGATTACTCAGACCGTAAGCTGAAAAGAACAGCCGCCTTTCTTGCAGGAAACAACGGATCAGAAGCCGCTGACATTATAATCAGAAAAATAAGAGAAGCCACTGAATGCTATCCTGAAAGAAGTCACGCACAGAAGCACACGAAGCTTTCAGCAGACGCTGCTGAAAAAGCCGAAGAATTAAAGAAGAACG
>JAZUIH010000125.1:0-33715 GCA_045642145.1 Oscillospiraceae bacterium
TGGGCTTCGTGTCTTCCACAATCTTCTCACCGCTTCGCAAATCAGTGTAAACAAAGTCAGCTACATAATTACATGGTCTTTCCACAAGTATATTATCGAGTTTCTGCGCCGGTATAAGCTCATATTTTACCTGCGTTCTCAGTCCTTCAATCTCATGTGCTCTTTCCATCAGCTTCAGTTCCTGATATCGTCTTGCTTCCAGCTTGCTGTCAAAGGTTATGCCGTCTACTGTTGTTTTCCTGTTCCTGTATTTCATCCTATCACCATCTTAATTATGCCCTGCTCGAGCTTATGGATTCTTTCTTCGGCTTCCTGGAGCTTTATGTGAAGCTTTTCTGTTCTCAGCCGAACTATAGCAAGCTCTGATACAGCATCTTCAGGGCACTGATCACATTTATTCTGCCAGTACGCTTTGATTTCTTCGATTTCCTTCTTCAGCTCGTAGTTTTTATCCCTGAGTTTTCTGTTTTCTTCGATAAGTTCGTCATTCAGTCCTACAAGGTTCTTGTTTCTTTCCTTTAAATCGTCAACAATATCATATGGCTTAATCTCAGCTATAGCAATTTTTTTGATTTCCGGTTCATGTACTGTACTTTCTTCCGGATCCGGTTCAGCCTGTACAGTCTTTTCTTCAATGTTTTTCTTTTCTTCTGCTTCCATCTGCTCTCGCTCCTTCTTTGATAATACTTTGTTGAATCCTCTCGGGTCGAATCCGCCCTCGATTAATATCCTTACGATAGCAAGCTTGTTACAGCCGTTCAGTTCAGCTAATATCTGTAACTGTTTTCCCTTTTCCTTAGCAAGCTTGTAGCTTGTAAGAATTTCTGATTTATCCATCTGCATTGTAATTCTCCTAAAACGAAAATAAATGCGATTTAAGCCCTGCGTAGATTTCGGAGTATAGTTTGACTACTCAATCATTACACAGGGCTTATTTCGCTTTCCTGTGTCCTCTACGTCGATTTATTCTTCCGTGTTCATGTTTATGAGATAATCTTCATACCATTCAGCCTTTTTTACATCTTCGTCACCGTTCTTCATAGCTGCTCTGAATCTGTACTTAAAAGCATTACACCTACAGAAAGCTCTTACAGCTGAATCTCCGAACATATGTCTCATTACTTCTATGCATTCGTGCTTTCCCTGATAATGCGCAGGATGATTAACTGCCTCGTTTCTGATGATACACGCATTTACTATCTTTTCGACTTCTTCTGTATGCGCATCACCGCCGTCAAGTTCAAAAAAATAATTCTGTATCTTTAACCTCAGCATTGCAAGGTCAATTTTCACTGTACTACCCATTATTCATCATCTCCTATTGTCAATACGGCTTTTCCTATCACTTCAACATCTGAAGCTTTACAGAATATATATGCTATTCTCCTTTCATCATCATTACACGGTATTGGCACTCCGACCATAATCTTTGACAGCTTCACTTCCTCAACTATGCCCAGGCATCCGCACCAACTGTGATTCTCGTTAAACTGTACTACATCATTCTTCAGTAACATCACTTAACCCCCGTGGATCCGATTCCGGAACGGTCTGCATTACCTAAAGTGTCTACAGCCTTAAACTCTACATCATTCATGCTGTTCTTTACTATGCGGAACTGAGCTATTCTGTCACCCTTGTGGATTGTAGTGCCAAATTCGCCCTGTCCTGTACAAAGAGCCGGGAAATGCCAGATATCATTATCACCGCAGTATGAGTTGTCTATTACTCCGATGCTGTTAGTCATAATGATGTGGAAATTCTTGTATGTAGAGCTTCTTGGCATAAGCTGTGCGTGATAGCCTTCAGGAAGTTCGATTGATACTCCAAGGCTTATAAGCTTGTATTCGCCGTTCTGCAGTGTTACTTCCTCAGCTGCTCTGAGGTCAACACAGTCACCCTTGTCAAACTTCTCTAAAGGCCATTTTTCCATTCCGTTGTGATATTTAATCTTGATTTCCATTGTTTATTACCTCCAATAATTCTGGGTTATCGTATACATTTCCTACTACGACGCATTCATTGAAATATCCAAGAAACGCTTGACCGTTGTCAGCTAAAAATCTTGAACTTTCATCATCATAAAATACCTTGTAAAGCTTGCCTTCGTATTTTACAATATCACCTTCAAAAATATAATTTCCGCACTTATCTCTTGTGCTTATGCACTGTCCTATTGTTCTGTAATCATCTTCGATACCAGATGCAAGTCCGTTTGACATCTCTGCAGGCAAACTTGGGAACTGAGTCCTATAATTCTTTGTAAGCAGTCCTTTTACCCAGTCACCGTTCTTGTACTCCGTCCTGTGCTCACCTTTATCTCTGTTTATTGCTTTTGCTCTGAATTGAATAATATGCATTGTTTATTCCTCCGTTTATATTTTTATTCCTGTCTGCTCATATACACGTTTCTGCCATACTCCTCTATGAATGTCCTTGAACAATTTCTTGAGCCTCTTTCTATTTTTCTTACCTCTTGCAAAGTTATAAAAAATCGGCTCATCTCTGTTTAAAGCATACATGTTATGCTTACAGTGTTTCTTGCTGTAGTTCATTCGTCGTCCTCTCCTATAATTTCAACTTCAGTTTCTGTGCTGTGAAAGATTTCTTCAAATACTTCATAAACACTTTCAAGGTCGATTTCAACGGGAGTTTTTACTGTAATCTGTAATGTTGTTTTCATACCATCTCAGCTCCACAGAACCAGCAGGCAGATACATCTTCGGTTGAGACTCTCGTTCCGTCCGGATAATAATGCGGAATTTCTGTTCCGCACTTGGAGCATTTATAATCGTTGGTTATATAACTGCAGTCCCACTGATGAGCTCTCAGAGCTTCAACCTTTGATTTTCTCACTGCTTCGATAGGCGTTCCGCCTTTTGTATAAAGCTTCTCGTATTCTATATCGTTCTTATTAATGAACTTAGGTACTTCTTCCATGGTTATTCCTCCACAAGATTTATCTTTTTCCTGACCTCACGAAAATGGTCAACCTGTGCATTTTCTGCAACAGTTGAAATATCTTCAGTGATAACGAAATTCTGCATCCCTGCATCAAGCAACGCTCCGAAGATTCTCATCTTCTCAACATCGTCTGAAATGAATGTAATATAAAAACTTCTCATGTCGGTTCATCACTCCTCAGCTTTCATCTCAGAATACTCTACAGATCTGATAATCATGTCACAGCAGTCATGCCAGCCCCGCTTGTAATCAACCGGAATCCCGTCCTGGCTGTCAACGTTCTTCTGAGCATCCATGACGAACTGCTTCAGATCTGATAATAATAATGCACTTGCCATTAGTTCTTCATTCCTTCCCTGTCTTCAAGCACAATTGCTTTTATTTCGGTAATCTCAATACCCTTGTATCTTGCTCTGGTCTTCATCGTGTTAGTGACCGGACGTCCTTCGGCATATGCGTCATATATTTCATCATACACGCAGCCATAGCAGATTTTATGTCCGACATAATCAGTCACAGGTGCTCCGCAGAACTTGCAGTTGTGAACCCGCCGGACGTAATTGTTATGAATCCTCATTCAGACACCCGCTTTTCCTCAAGCTGTTCCAGTACGGCCCTGACCTTAATCACGTCCGGTTTGCCGTACAGGTCAATCATGTTTGCTCCGCATTCGGGACAGAACTTCGTAGGAAGCGAAGGCGAAAAGCGTATGATATAATTACATACGCTGCATGAAAATGTACGTCCGTGATACGGATCCTGAACACATATCCATTTTGGTTTCGCCATCAAATCACCCCATCATTCTTTTGAATGCATTCAGATTGTCCTGCATAAATCTTGCTTCACGCTCGTCTATGTTCGGTTCAATCTGCCTCTGATACATTCTGATAGCCATTTCAAGAGTCTCGGGTTCCTCGACAAGCTCGTGTATGTTTACACCGATAGAACGGAATTCCTCTTCGGCCTTGTATCCGAAGATTTCATCAAGCCTGTAACCTTCGTACTCCTTCTTGACTTCCTTTGTAAACTCGATGAATTCCTTCATTCGCTTTTCTCCGAGTCCGAAGAACCTTTTAGCTGCTAACATGATAACTGTTTCTGCTTCAAGGTTTGCGTTGACCATTGCGGCAAAAATATCATTCGCCATCCTGTTGGCTTCACGCTTGTTCTGTCTCTCATATGCGTTTCTGACGTTTATCTTCATGACTGCACCTCATACAGAACACGGTTAAGGACGAACTCTTCAGCCTTGCGGAGCTTCTTTTCAAGTGTGCATACCTTTGCAGCCTGGTCAACAATAATTAAGCCGTCGCTTTCCTTTTCTTCTTCAAGGAACTTAATCTGCTCTTCAAGCTTCCTGTTTATAAGCATAGCATCGTTATAGTTCTGAGTTGTTTCAGTAAGCTGTCTCCTGATATCGTCAGCACAGTTTGTGCATCTGAGCTCTTCGTTCTCCTCTTCGAGTCCTCTGATACGTTCCAGAAGCTTTGCGTTCTTCTCTTCGGCAGTCTTAAGTCTGGATTCAAGAACCATGCTGTCTGTTGTTGCGTTGAAGTCTGAGACCTTATGGTGTTCAAGCTGCTTTTTCAGACCTGAGTTTTCTTCGAGAAGGTGCTGAACCGAAGCTTCCTTCTTTTCTAGTGCTGCTTTCAAATCATCTGTAATTCTTGAATCGTCACTTTCAAACATTTCAATTCTTTCGGTCAGTTCCTTAACCTCGTCTTCTCTGAGCTGTATAACCGTTCTGAGGTCTTCAATGAGAGCGTTTGCAGAGTCGTTTTCATCCTTCATCTGCTGATAAGCTTCCTGATATGACTTCTGCTGGTCTTCGATTACTTCATTAAGGCTCTGAATCTCAATCTGATGTGTTTCGATTGTTTCATTCAGGCTCTGAATCTCAGCCTGCTGAGCATCGATTGTCTTCTGATAGCTTTCCGGAACCTCAGCGCTTTCAAGGAATTTCTTAAGCTCTGCGTTTTCCTTCTTAAGTGCTTCAAGGCTTGTTGTTGCTTCCTTAGCTGAACTGATATTACCGTTCTTATACTCTCTCTTGGCAGCAGTCCAGTCGTCCTTGTATCTGCCCTGACGGAACATTCTGCCGTCGATTGCGTGTGCGTTAAGCAGTTCAAGGAAGATATCCTTTGGCTTCATTCCTGTTTCCGCTGCTATTTTTTCAACTACTGAAAACTTGTTTGTGCTCTGCTTATATGTTGATACAATGTCCATATTAATTACCCTTTCGTTTCTGTAATTCGAGTTCTGCGAGAATCCAGATACCTGAATTAAGGTTAAAATCCTCTCTCGTCTTCTGAATCTTCTCCGGAGAAAGATGAAATATCTCGTTGCACTCCAGTATCAGAAGACTGAGCTGGTATCTGCTCTCCATATCTTTTAAAATTGCGACCGTGTTCATCGCTTCAGTGATTTTCCTAAACCATTCTTCCTTTTCCATTTTTCCTGTCCCCTCTTGGCAGTATTGCCATGTTATACTTAATCCTGTATATCTCGTCCTGTTTTTGCTGAAGCTTGGCTCTTTCATACTCGTTCCGCTTGTCTATCTCAACCCTGTACAGCCTGTAATCCTCACAACTGGCATGACAGCAGCGAGACCTTTTCTGACAGCCTCTGCACTTGCACTTAATCATGTCCGGCCTTTCTGCCTCTTAGCAAATTCAGTATCATTCAGAAGAATTCCGATAAGCTCTGACATAAGGTCATAAGCCTCGGCTCTGGTCTCTGCCTTGTGAATCTTCACATACAGTTCGCCGGCAAGCTTAACATTATCCTGATATGCCCTGTACACAGCCTGATAATCTGTTATCTGACGTGACGACCTTTCGTAATCAGCCTTGTATTTCTGCTTTTCCGTTTTGGCCTGCTGTTCTGACACCCGTCCTGCCCTGTAGTCATCATACAGAGCAGTAAGCTTGTCAAAATACTTGTATTCAGCATCCGGGAACTCTCTGAAATCGAGCTGATGTCTGAAAGCTAATTTTTCACATTTTGCGAAATCATCCGAATTTTTAAAATTAATGTTTTCCATATATCCCCCTTATCAACGTTTTATTCGATGAAGAGTTTATGCAGAGTATGAAGGGTTGCACGGTTGTTCTATACCCTTTTATATATATTTATTTTATATTTTTATTTTTTTATAAAACACTTAAGAAATAGAGTAAACCCTTCATGAACCCTTCATATAGCTGTTTTCTCGCCTATTTATTACCAACTGTAATACAATAATCGTTCGGCTTGTCTCCAAGTCTGAGTCCGAGATAATAAACACCTCTCGTCATGTGTCTTTGCTTATTAAACTTTTTGTTAAGCTCTCTGCCGAACTTAGTTGAGGACATTTCATACTCGTTAAATTCCTTCGCCCACCTGTTATAAGCTGAGAATAATTCGGTTGCGCCGACTGTCGCTCCCTCCTCCACAACACAGCAGGCGTCGATGAAGCTTGCAATGCTGTCCATCTCGTGCTTATATTCGTTTGTTGCGTTTACCATGCACGGCGGAAGCTCAAGGCCTTCCTTAACCCATCTGACATATCCGTCAACCATCCACTTCAGGATTGATTCCTTTTCAGCTGCAAGCCTGGTCTTAAGGTTTCTGTCAACCTTGTCGTCCGGAATGGTTACAGTAAACGGAATGAGATGGATTCTTCGCCATATACCCATGTCACGGCCTCTGATAAGCGGCTTGTGATTTGTAGCCATCCACAGTTTGAACTCAGGGCAGAATTCAAATTCCTCACCGTACAGCTTACGGGCTGTCACTACGTCACCGCCTGTAATCTGCTTGATAAGTCCTTCATCAAGTCTGTCGCCTTCGTTCGGTTCGACTGATGTTACCAGACGTGCACCTTTAAGACGTGCTATGTCTGAATTGGCTCCGGAACCGCCGCCCTTCTTAACCATGATTGTTGACGGCTGAACATTTGTCGCATACTCTCCGAGTATCCCGCGGACTACTTCAAGGAAGGTTGATTTTCCGTTTCGTCCGTTGCCGAACAGGAAGAACACACACTGTTCAGCTGTAGAACCGCTGAGGCAGTATCCACAGGCTTTCTGAATGTAGCTGACCAGTTCGGGATTTCCGAATATGTCATCAAGGAACTGAAGCCACTTCTTCGGAGGAGGAGCATCAGGAATATAATCAATATCAATAATCTTCGTGATGTTATCTGAGATACAGTGTTCTGACGTCTGCATCGTCCTCAGATTCAGAGTGCAGTTTCTGAAGTTCACTATATCCGGGTGAGCGTCAAGGTCTTTCGGCTCAACAGATACTCTGTACTGGAGTTCCTTTTCCGTTGCTGTCTTTGCTGAATGTGAGCGTGATTTCTTCTTGTGCTTAACCCATGCATCAAATATTTTTTCCTGTTCCTTGTATCCTTCGTCCTCCTCAGAGAGTGTCGGAGCATACAGATCATCAAGGGTTGACATCTGAGCAATGGCTGCATCGATAGTCTTGTAAATCTCGCCTGTTGCATCATATGACCACTTGCCGCCGTTATAATACAGCCACTTCTTATCAGTGTAGCTGTACATAAAAGCACCGTCACAAGCATCATAGAGCATGTTTGCATTTCCTGTATCATCGAGTGTATATCTCTTGTGGAGTATCACACAGTTGTATTCGTCCGGAGTCTTCGGCTTGATAGTGATGTAATAATCATCAGCTTCAGAAGGAGTGTACACGTCACGGCATTCATTAGCAGCCTTTTCAAGTATCAGTGCTCCGTATGTGCTTCCGTTCATTTTCCTGTCCCACTTATCACGGTTAAGACCGGAACTGCGGAAGATTCTGTCCATCATAGTAATATCTCTCTGACACCAGAAGGCAAGCATATTTGCGAATGCCATATCTGCTTCAGAGTGTGAAGGATACATTCCTTCCCAGTTACCGTAATAAAGCTGACTGAAGTCGTAACCGTTCTTGGCAGCTGTTGCTTTTTCGATGATTTCATCATCAGTAAACATCAGTGAATTAGTCTTAGGAGCCGAAGCTTCACGCTGATCCGGCTGAGCTTCACCTAAAAACTTCTTGTGAAGCGGCTTGATTTTCTCTGTACAGTCAGAGATTTCGCTGTACTTTGAAATACTTCTGCCTGTCATTACGAAGAATCTTCCGCTGTCGTACATCTCAATCTTACCTCTGCGGCGCTTACCGGAAGGAAGAGAGCCCCTGCATATCATATGCACACCGTTTCCGCTCTGTGACTCCTCGACGTATGTCTGAAGCTGGTCGGCAAATTCTGAAACTATGTTATCACAGTCATATTCCTTGTACTCTGCCACCTCGGACGGGATATCATCGATATCCACACCGAAGTATTCAGAGTTTGAGAACATGAATCCTATACCGGCATATTCCGGAGCTCTCATTGTAGCTTCGTCAAATGTTCCCCACGTGTCGGGATTGTTACTCTGAGCAAGTCCGCCCGTTTTCGGGTTAATCGGCTTCTTGCTGATTCCACTGTGGGAATTCGGGTCAGGGTCTGCTCTCCAGCAAACCCAGTTCGGAATAAGCTTAAGCTCGTCCGGTATTAATTCATACATTCCCGCATCCCTCCGTCATTAAAATGGGATATCTTCATCTGAAATATCATTAATCGGTTCCTGAGCAGCTGATGAAGCAGCTGAGCTGTCTGCATCTGACTTCTCCTTGTAAACGTGCTTGCATTCAGCAAACTTTGTTTCGTTGATGTATTTGACATCCTCGTATGTCTTGCCGTTGTATTCTCTGTGGTCAATAGTAATGCGTACACACTTGTTAACCATGTCTGCAAGCATCTCGCCTACATTGTTGTATGCCTTACCGCTCGGAATACCTGTCATCTTGGCAAGTCTCATGATTGTCTTGAAGCTGTAACCCTGTACCTGCTTGTCCTGGTCTGTCGGCTCAGTACGCTTGAATGTGTTGAAGAATACGCCTCTGTTCTGATACTTCTGGTCTACGTCATTTCTGATAACCATGTTAAGAGAAATCTGTTCCTTGCCGTTTGAAGTCTTGCGTTCCTCGGCTGTCTTAATGATAACCTCGTATTCTCCCTTAGGAAGCAGTGAAGGAGCTTCCTTAACTTCTGAGTAATCCATTGTAAATGCCATTTTCTTAATCCTCCTGTGATTTTAATAATTTTATTGCATCATCGGCTGAGCGGCATATACCGGCAATACAGCCGTCCTGCTTTGCTCTTTCGATGAAATTCAACTGTTCTTTTGAAGGTTTTCCCTTCGGTGTCTTAACCTCAATCAGTACAGCCTTTCCGTCTGAACGTCTCCATCCGAACAGATCTGAGAACCCTTTCGGAACACCCGAATCAAAATGTCTGCCATCGTATGTAATTCCGGAACCGACATTGATTCTGAAGATAACCGCATAAGGCTGAACGGCTATTCTGATTTCATTCTGTATTCTGTGTTCTTCTGTCAATGCAGCCATCCTCTCTGCTTCTGCTGGTAGTAAAGCCAGCCACTCTTATATCCCCTTTTCTTTGCAAATGCCTTGAGCTCTTCAAGTGTCTGACATTCATCAGCTGTCTTGTAGTCAACCACAAAGCCTTCAATTTCCCCGAGCTCTGTGTCTTCCTCAGTCTCAATCTCTTTGCGTTCTTCCTTAGGAGCCGTGTTGTAATATCCGCACTGCGGACATGCTCTGCTGTCTCCCTCGTAAGTATAGAAGCAAACCGGACACTGAGTGATATTCAGCGCTTCGACGCCGGATACCTTGTCTCCCTTGACAGCATCAAGCTTCCATGCTCTGTCTGCATCAGGCATACCGAATCTTGTGTAGTTTCCTACATGGTCGATGATAACTGCTTTCTTGTACGGCTGATATCTCATGCATCTCATACTCTGCTGTGTGTAGAGTACCAGAGACTGAGTAGGCCGGAGCATTATAACACATGAGCAGTCAGGAACGTCAAATCCTTCAGATATAAGGTCTACATTGCAGAGTATCTTAATGTTTCCCGCTCTGAAGTCGTCAATTATCCTCTGACGTTCAAAAGCTGAAGTCTCTCCGTCAATGTGTGCTGCTTTAATACCTGCCTCGGCGAATCTGTAAGCCATCATCAGACTGTGCTTAACCGTCGTGCAGTAGCATATTGCCTGTCGGTTATTCGCAAGTTTCTGATAGTTTTTAATAACATCGCCATAGACTGCCTTCTGAATCATCAGATTTTCAATCTGTGACGCATCATATTCACCGCGCTTAATCTTAATGCCTGTCATGTCAACAAGCTTCGGAGCATAATAATCATACGGAGCAAGGAACTTGTTTTCTATCAGCCATTTTGCTGATACCCCGATAACCAGATCATCATTGACGTCCGAGAGTCCCGAACCGTCTAGTCTTACCGGAGTTGCTGTAACTCCGACTCTTCTGGCATCCGGGAAAGCGTCATACAGCTTCCTGTATGTAGCTGCTTTACTGTGATGATTTTCATCTGTAATAATCAGCTGAGGAGTTTCAAGCTTTTTTATACGTCTTGCAGCAGTCTGAACCATCATTACAGAACACAGCGACATATCAACGCCCCACCACCGGAAGGTGTTCTCTATCTGCTGACAGAGTTCCTTTCTGTGGACTATGAACAGGACTCGGTTTCCCTTAAGTGTTGCGTTCTTTGCGATGTCAGCTACAATAACCGACTTGCCGCCTCCGCACGGAAGAACGATACACGGTGCTTTCTTTCCTCTGCGGTATGAATCCCTGACTCTTTCAATGAGGTCATTCTGATACGGTCTTAGGTTCACTTACCGCACATCCTTTGAAATCACCGCATTCTGAACATCTGACCTGTACAGAGTTGTTGTTTTCGCAGTAATCGAATTTTAAACCGCCGACATGACCGCATTTCTTACACGGCCTCTTGCTCCTTACAAGGTCGATGACGTTGATGTATTTTCCATTAACCTTCAGATACATTGTTTTTAGCCCTTCCTGCGGCGCAGTTCCAGCAAAGCTGAACGCCGTACCTTTCCTTTGTTCTTCTTACAATCTCAGAGGTTGCAATGCCCTTGCTTGCAAGAATCTCGTTCTTGCAGTCCTCACAGATTTCAGCCTCACTGAATCTGTAGTATGCTCTGACAGCCTCATCAACAAACTTAAGGTCATTGTCAATGTATCTCTGGTCAAACAGCCCTATAGGACTCTTGCAGGTGTCATTGCCGTCTGTCTGTGTAGCAAAATAATATTTGCCGTCCTGTGAAAGTGACTTCAGAACTATCGTGAACATACCCTCGACTGCAATCTTTTCATCAAGAAGCTTGCCGATAGTTTTTGCCTTTTCACGTCCGCCTTCATCACGATCAAGGTGCTGAAGGAAATAAACCACTGTGTCAGCCGGAAGAGTTTCCACAGCTTTGATAAGGTTCCAGTAATGCTGAGCTATGTCAGTAAACTTCTGAAATCCTGTTTCCTTGGCTCTTCTCATGAATTCATTAACCATAAGATACTGACTGTCGTCGATAACGATAATCTTTGTCTTTGCTGACTTCATGTATGCCATGATATCGTTGTAGTTGTCAGTGCTGAGAATGTTTGTGTGCTGATTTCTGAACGGAAGCTGCTTTCCGTTTACATTGACAAGAGTTATTTCATTGTCTTCAAAATTTCTCATCGAAGCGGACTTTCCGGAGCCGCTGTATCCGAGTACCAGAACCGGTATACCCATTTTTTCACACCTCACTTAATTGTCATGCTCATGCCTTCAATAATCTGTGCCGGAATATCCTTTTCGCCGGCAAGGATTGCTTCCTTAACCGCAGTCTTTGAAACCTCCGGTTCCTTATACTTGAGCAGTGTGTCATGCCCTGTAGCAATCGCCCAGGAAACAAAATTGTCTGCAACCTCAACGGACTGTGTTTTCCTGTAGCTTACCGACACCTTTGAAGTCTTGAACTTCTCACCGTCAAGAGCATACTGGATGTAGTTCTTAAGGTTTTCTGCCTTGCGCTCTTCAGCTTCTCTGCGTTCCTTAAGGCTCTTTTCCTCTTCCTTCATAGCCTTTGCCATAGCGACAACGTTCTTGTAAAAGCAGATAAGCTGTTCTATCTTTGTTTCCTTAAGCTCGATAAGGCCGTTGAAGCGTTCCTCATCAAACTCACCTGTCTCCGGATTGAGACATTCCTGAATCTGTGCGTTGATTTCATAAATACTTGCCATTGCATTCCACTCCAATTTCTTTAAATTTGTTTCTGAGTTCTTCTATTGCCTCGTCCCATTCAAGGGCTTCGCCTCCGGCTTTTCCACCGTGTCGTTTCTCAACCGAAACGCCATCAATGCCGGATGAATGACGGAACGAATAATAAACTGTACCTTCACCGTGAGCAAAAAACGCCACTTCAAGAACCTCATGAAATTCAAATCTGGAATATTCAGCGCTTACGCAGAAATATTCTTCGTCCGTCCTTGCTCTGACGCTGCTTCTGTCTATCACGTCAATAACTTCATTTCTCAGCTTGAAAATATCATTCATTGGTTTTCCTTTCTGAATATAGCTATCTATATTAATCCTGTCCGCTTTTTGTATGAATTTCAGAAAAGAAAACAGCGTAATCCTTCACAAAATCCATTTCTCTCTGAATTCTTTTCTCTTTTGCCGCTCTGATGTTTGCTTCGCGCTTTTCCTTTACCTCTTCATTAAACAGATAATACACATAGCAAAGAGCAACTACGCAAAGCGTGATAATAAGTATTGTATCTATAACTTCCATTATTGTTTTTTCACCTCTTGACTTATATCATGTAAAATGATATAATGAACACGTCCATAAATAAGTTCCCGCTTTTTCAGTTAGCCCTGAGGCGGGAATTTTTATTTCCATTCCAGATAGTACTTGTGGAGCTCGATTGCACCCTGATAAATGATTCCCAGTGACAGTCCAAGAAGAATTCCGCATATTGCAGGTACGTAAACCATCGGTGCAAAGTCTATCATGTAAGTTACAGCATCTATCACTTCGTCTACAGCCTTGTGATTGATATGCTGCGTTAAAAAAGTTCTGAGCATCGTTCTCACCTCGCTTTCATTCGCATACTGTATAGGAAAGCTTCTGAGAGACCAGTGTAAAAGGAGAAATCTTCAGAACCTTTGCTATCTCGACAATTTCCATCTGCTTGAACGTTCCCGGCTGGTTCATCCTCAGTCTGATTGTAGACTCTGCGATACCAGTCTTTTTTGATATCTCCTTGATAGTGATATTCTTGACGAACATCTCATGAGCGATATTGGTCGCTACATTCTGAACATAATCATTGTCCGCCTTGTGGCTGATCATGTCCGCAAGCTTTGATTTTGGCATAAACCATCACCCTTTCGTTAAACCGTCAGTTGTTGCTGTCGCAGAAGTCGATGGCTTCTGTCAGAGTCCGGAACGTGTGCTCATAGAACACGGAACCGAAGCGCACAACCGAATATCTAGTCCATTCAACAGTTTTTCGTTCTATTACAGACCACATGTTGTGGCTGTAAACGCATTTGGTTATCTCCATGATTAATCCCTCATATCACTTGAATTTTCTTTTTCTGTAAGTATCTCGTCGATAGCTTCGAGAATCTTTTTATGTTTTTCCTGTGTACCCTTGCCATTGATTGCGAGGCTGAGTTCACACGGAACTGCATTAATTCCACGCTCTGCGAGAAGTTCGATAAGGTCAATCTGCTTCATATTCAGAGCCAGAAGTCTCATTTTAGTTTTCAATAAATATCACCCTCCTTTCCTCGTTATTTCAGACGTCCTCCAAATATATTGTTAACTATGTGCTATCTGAAAGTACTTCCTCCTTTGTATAAATTTCATGGATTTTAATTTTGACTCCGGAGGAACATCTGATTGATTGTGGACGCTGGCTTCATCCGATTTTTTCAAGTAATCAAGTAAAACTATATTTATGCCTATTCGCGACAAAAAAAGACGAGAAAACGTCTAAACATCTATTTCTATCCGTGTTATTTAATTGTATTTGCGTCCTTTACAGGAGAGGGTAGCCAGAACCCTGACCGCCGAAGCGGTTTCGTCGCAATTTTCAGCGACTCGTCAGAGGGTTTTAAAACTTATCGTTAATCTCATAGAATTCAAACTCTTCGTCTTCGTCGTTGTACCAGAAAGCGAACTTGAATTCGTTGCCGAGCGCCCACTTGCTGTTGTTAAGCTTTTCAAGAAGAATTCTGATAGTCTTAAGTATGCAGTCAAGCTCGTCGTTATCGGCTTTATTGACTAAAGTTGTAAGGTTTTCAATCGTCGCAAAAATAATCTGTCCGTTCATAAAAAAACCCCATTTCATTGATTTTTTGCATAGTATATGATATAATAGAACAAACCAAATAATTTATTTAGTTGTTATGATTATATTCTATCACTATAAATAGTGAGTGTCAATACATATAGTGATTTTCGTATATACCGCTAATTTTGGCTCATTATTTATAGTGATTATTTCAACTATATTCACAACAAGGAGTGATTACATGTATTCGCCACAGGACTTAGCACAAGTTATAAAAGAAATATTACAATCAAAAAATATAAAAACGAAGGATATGCTTGAGGCGTGTGGTTTAGGAATTAACACGTTATCTAACCTTAATCACAATAAGGCAATCAGTTTTGACAGCCTTGCAAAAATAGCGGATTATCTCGAAGTCTCTGTCGACTACCTTCTCGGCAGAGATGCCTATGCAGCCAACAGCATAACAAATACCGGAACGAATAATGGAACACAGGCTAATATAATAAATAATGACTGTTCGATTGATACATTCAACAACCCTGCCGTCTCAAAGGCTTACAAAGGGCTTACGGAACGTGAGAAGCTGTCGGTTCAGATGTTTATCCTCGACACTGCCGCAGCTTCGGAAAAGTCGAATGCGAAGGTTGAGGTTATTGAGCGGACGGAGTAATACGCAGTTTAAGGAGATGATTTTATGAGTACAAGAGAAATGGCATACAGTATTTTATCTGACTTATCAGAAGAAAAAGTGAAGGCATTTATAACCCTCTTCGGACGCAGTTTTGATGATATTGAAGAGGAAGAACCAGACGAATTTGACCTCGAACTTATAGCAGACTCAATGGTTGATAATGAAGAATCAATGCCACTTGAAGACTTTATAAGCAGTTTAGGAATTGATATTAATGAATTATAAATATAACATTCGTAAAAAGGCTATGAAGTTCATAAACAAGCAACCACCGGAACAGCAAAAAAGAATATTCAGATCAATCTATCTGCTGCCTGTCGTTGGCGATGTAAAAAAGCTATCCGGAAGTGATACAAAATTTCGTCTCCGTGTAGGCAATTACAGAATAATATTCGAAGTAGTTCCTGAATCAAACGAAGTTACACTTGTTGACGTTACCGACGCAGGCAACAGAGGACAGGTTTACAACAATTTATAAAGATGATATAATAAAATAAGCCTCTCCGAAGTTAATCAGAGAGGCTTTAATAAAAAACAAAAACGCACTGGCTCATAGAACCAATGCGCTTTGTGGGCTATGCTATAATGCACAAACCGTAGCAGGACTATTATAGCATATCTCCGGATAAAAATCAATACGAAAGGATGATATGTTATGGCAAAAGCGAAGAAGCTTCCGTCCGGATCATGGCGTGTGCAGGTATATGCCGGTAAGGACAGCGGCGGAAAAAAGATAATGAAGTCATTTACAGCAGAAACCAAGAAGGAAGCTGAACTGATGGCTGCACAGTTTTCTGCTCAGCACAGGGAGCCTGTATCAGAGATGACTGTCGGCAAGGCTATTGATAAGTATATTGAGTCAAAGTCAAACGTCCTCTCTCCTACAACTATCAGAAGCTACAGAACCATGAGGAAAAATAACCTGCAGGGCATTATGGATATACAGCTCCGCAATCTGACGAGGCAGGCCATACAGAACGAGATAAACGATATGGCAAGCAAACTGTCAGCTAAAACAGTAAGCAACGCCTACGGGCTTCTGAGTTCGTCTCTGGCGATATATGCTCCTGACCTGAATGTCAGAGTTGCACTTCCGAAGCGCCAGAAGAAAATAAGAACCATGCCAGACCCGGAAGAGATTATCAGAATCATACAGGGAACATCAATCGAGCTCCCGTGCATGCTTGCAATATGGCTTGGAATGAGAGTTTCTGAAATCAGAGGTCTGAAGAAATCAGACGTCCGGAACGGACAGCTGATAATCCACAGCTCAATAGTTACTGTCGAAGGAGCGCAGATAGTCAAGGAGCAGACAAAAACATATGATTCCACACGAGTATCTGATATCCCGCCATATATTCAGAAGCTTATTGACGAGGTAGACACAGAATATCTCACTGAGCTGACAAGAGACCAGATATACACAAGGTTCCGCACACTGCAGAAAGCGAACGGCATTGACCCGCTTATTTCGTTCCATGACCTCAGGCACCTGAATGCATCCGTCATGGTCAAGCTGAACGTGCCGGACAAATACGCTATGGAGCGTGGCGGATGGAGCACAAACAGCACTCTGAAGAATGTATATCAGCACACATTCAGTGATGAAAGAGCCGCTGTAAACACCAGAATCAATGATTATTTTGAAGAAATTCTGAATAAAAGTTCACACGAAAATTCACACGACAATAATTTAGCGACGTAAAAACGTTATCTATACAAATCAGCGACGGGTTCGAATCCCACCGTCTCCGCCAATGCTAAAACCGCATATTTACGTAAAACATCGTAGATATGCGGTTTTTCTTTGTTTTGCGAATGATTATTTTTAAACAAAAACGCAGAAAAAATACTCGAAAATCATAGTTTTAGAGAAAGATTTCACACGAAATTTCACACGAATTCAATAGTTCACACGAAACGAAAACGCTGTAAATCCTTGCTTTGAGTACTCCGTGTGAAATGCTGTGTGGAATCGTGTGAACTAAACAAAAAGGCCGGACACGAATGCCCGGTCTTCCTGTATATTGAGTGTTGTGTTGATAATTACATATTGATCATTAGATTTTCTCAATCTTGATTGCAGCGTTGCTGATAGTGATTTCACCGTCACTTGTTGCTACAGCTGTTATTACTTCTTCACTGCAGCATGTATTCTTGATAATGTCAGGAATAGATACTGAATACAGCGTGTCTGCTGCAGCTGTGACAACGGCGTATGCTCCCGGGATTGGTGTTCCGTTCTGGAAAAGCTGGATTCGCACTTCTCCTGCAGTAGCTGAAAGCGTGAAATTTGTATCCATGTCATAATATCCCGCACTCAGAACCGATACATTACCGCCGGACATGTTAATCTGATTTCCTAATCTCCGCACAATCTGGCCAAAATCAATCACTGTTGGTACTCCGGCCGGAATAACCTGTGCGTTCCTATTCGCTGCATATAATGCTGAACTACAACTCATTGTTGTTTCCTCCTTAATCAGAAGTTTAGATATTACCGCAGTTGCATCCACAGCCTACTGGCGCCGGAGCAGGATACATGTATGTACCCCAAGCCGCAGGATTAATACGAGGAATACCACATAATGAAGCCTGCATCTGAAGCTGATTAATCTGTGTAGCCTGATCTGCAAGTCTCTGTTCGAGCTGAGATTTTTCAAGAGCGGCAAATTTATTATCGATATTGCTGTTAATGCTTGCCGCAAAGTTCGCCATGTCGTATCTTACCTGAGCTGTCGCCTGTTTGTTGTCACAGCAGCACTGAGCTAACTGCATCTGAATGTTACGTCCTTCGCTTGCCACTGCGGCGCCTGTTGCATATGCTGTATCCTTAACCGCATTAGTTGTTGCATAAGCAGTGTCCTTAATGTTGTTATTGAGAGCAAATGTAGCATCCGAAATGCCATTGCCGATGCTTGTGAATCCTCTGTCAATCTTGTTATCAAGATCTGAGAATTTCTGTCCGAGAAGAATCTCGTTCTGGCTTGCGGCTGTAGCAAACTGTTCAAATTCACCTGTACCGTAGTTTCCACGATTCCAACCGTTGTTGTTGAAAATTAAGAAAAACAGAATGATGAACCAGAAGCTGTTACCGCCGTTGTTGCCGAAGCCTGCGTTTGCGACTGTAGCAAGGTCACTGATACTGTAATTGTAGTTGCCTTCCATAGATTTAACCTCCTAACTTTATAGAGTCAGCGACACAGTACTTTTTCTGTGCCGGATATAATAAACCGTTGCGCACCGGCTTATTTCAAGAGTTGTGGGTTAATGCCGTGTTCCTGTGCGACCTGCTCCACGGATTTCCCCTGATTCTGCTGAACGAACTGCCTGAACTGTTCGTTATTCTGCAACAGTTCATTGTACAGCTGGTCAGCGTTTCTGCCTTGCATCATTGTTTTGATTTCCATGATTCTGCTCAACAGATTCCCTTGGTTTGAGTTTTGAAGCATCGAAAGTATAGGATTCATTGATTATATCCTCCAGTCGTTTCACACGTTTTTCGATATCATTGTTAGACACCGTTTCAGGTGTATAAGGTTCAATTTTATAGGCTGATACAGCCGGATATCCGGCACCGTCAGTCGTTTTAAGCCATATAATCGGCTGTGTCTCGTCGAGGAGCAGTGCTGAGCTGTTAGGCGGCATCTGATATGCCTTGGCTCCGCCTTCACCGTTTACCTTGACGATTTCCTGCTTAGGCATCTGACTACCAGTGTACGAGTAGCCAGATGTAGCAGGATTATATATTGAGTTGTTTGTCGGAAAAGCGTTGTAATAAGGATTATACATAAAAGTTTCATCTCCTTTAGCTACATTATATCACCTTCTAAGACTCAAATACCGTTAACTTGCAATCAAAAAACTGTATAATAAACGCAAAAAGAGCACTGTCAGGGTGACCAGTGCTCTTTTCGCAGTTTTTGAATTTGAATTACCCACGCTTCCGGGCATGATTATTTTAGCATAGGTGAGGGAAAACATCAACCTCTATCTTATTTTTATTTTTTTGGTTTTTCCGCATTTAGTGCACATATACACATGAAAAAAGAAATCTCCAAATGCATCAAATTTATGACCTTTGCTCACTTCAACATAATGGTGTTCACATTTATTTCTAAACATCATTGTATCGCCCTTTCAATTTTTTATATATTATATATCAAAGGAAAACAAACATCAAGCCAAGAAAAATCTCCGGCATATAATATGCCGGAGACTAAACGGAGGTATATCCAATGTCAAGAAAATGTCTTATTTATTAGCTTCTACGATATAGGCATCTGAAAATCCTGCCTTCTTGACTTCTTCAAGTCGTTTCTCGGCATTTGCCTTTACTGAAAAAGCACCGCACTGGACTTTGTAAAGTGTTCCTGATACTGTTTCAGGCTTCTTTACTTCTGCACTTACTCCAAGAGTTTTACAGATTCCGTCAGCATATGCCTTTGCAATCAGTTTGTAATTATCCCGGATAAAGTTTGCGTCTGATTCTGTGTCTACGAAGCCGCCCTCAGCAAGTACGGCCGGAGCTGTTGTGTCTCTGATAATAGCAAAGTAATCAGTTCCGCCGTTTCCAAGCTTAGTCTTAATGCCTCTGCTTTTCATTATCTTTGACATTTCAGCATTGATGTTTTCAGCAAGTGTCTTTCCTGTGCCGCCAGCTCTGCTGTAATAGATCTCAAAGCCAGAGCCGCCGCCTGCGTTGTAATGAATATCAATTACAAGGTCAGGACTGAAGCTGTTACAGTGTCTTACCTTGTCATTCAGATCTGTTTCATAATCGCCTGTTCTGGAAAGCAGTGTTTCAATTCCACGACCTTCAAGAATAGATTTCAGTTCAATTGCGGTCTTGAATGTGTATTCCTTTTCCACAATAAACTTTACAGCGCCCGGATCAGCACCGCCGTGTCCTACTCCGATATAAACCTTTTTCATTTTTTATCACCCTTATCGTCCTTATCATCTTTGTCTTCTTTATCATCTTTTTTCAGCAGCTTATCTACAGAGTCTTTGAGTATTCTCGGAATATCAATAAACTTGCTGACGTTTTCAAAAATACTGATAGTTTCATTAAGAATGAATGCAATACATGTGCCGTCACGCACGAAATTGACTGTATTCATGAGCAAATCAAGTCTACAGGCCACGATTAGCATAAGCATCATCATGCCTTTTCGTAAAAGTCCGATTAATCCGACCTTTGACGACGGTTTGCCGTTTTCGGTTTTATCACTTTTACCTGCGAAAGCGACTGACAATCCGGTAACATAATCAATGGCCATGAAGATGAGCAGAGTGCTCATAGCTTCAGTCCACCCTCCGAGCAAAGCTGCTACAGAGGCACCTGTAAAGCCGCTCAGAACACAAAAAAACTTTTCCTTCATAAACAACTCCTTATCCTTTGAAGAATGAAGCCTTGACCTTATCTTTGTTTGAGTAGATATAAGTCATTGTAGTATTAACATTTACATGGCCGAGTACAGCAGCTACGTCCTGAATGCTCATACCTTTGTCAATGAGTGCTGTTGCTGTAGTACGTCTGAATTTATGCGGATGCACATTACAGCTAAGCTCAGCACGCTTGGCGATAGTCTTAAGCGCAAATCTGATGCCGCCTTCTGTCATTCTCTCAGTTCCTTTACCTGTGATTAGCGCAGGACTGTTATCTTTTCTTTCTTTAAGATATTCCTGTAAATGATAAATGCATACGTCAGTAAGGAAAACTATACGTTCCTTGTTTCCTTTACCGAGTACCTTGCACTCATGGTTCTGGAAATCAATATCCTCAATATCCACCTTTACGAGCTCGCCTACACGACAAGCTGTGCTGTTCAGAAATTCTAAAACAGCTCTGTCCCTTTTGCTTTTACAGCCAAGTCTCAGCTTTTCAATTTCTACCTTGGTGTATGGCTGCTTAACCTTCTTTTCTCTCTTTATTTTTCCGAGATTAGTAATCGGATTACTTGGAATCATACTTTCATTGTGCAGCCACGTGAAATATGAGCTAAATATATCCCTGATTCCAGCTATTGTCGAAAGACTCTTCCCGTCTGCTTCCAGAGTTCCGAGATACAATCTGAGGGCATTTACAGATATATCTTTGGTAGGTATTCCGAGATAGTCTGTAAGTCGTCTGATAACATAAGCATATCTGCTGACTGTTTTTTCACTGCATCCCTCAATTTTCTTTGTAGCCAAAAACATTTTAAGCATTCTCTCTGAGTCAGTGTCCACAACAGCAAGCTCACGGCATGCCACTGTAACTTCATAATCAATCATATCGTCGTTTATTACTGACGAAATTAATTTTACTTGTTCTGGTGTAAAACCTTTTTCAATGAGGTCACAGTTAATGTTTGTGAGTAAGATTTCTTTAGTATTCATATTTTCACACTCCCTTGTGTATATTATTTTAACACAAAAGGATTGTAAAAGCAATACACCGTAATGCATTAGTGTATTAGATATTCAATAATGATTTTTATGCAATATATCAATAGACATCAGTGTATAAGATATGTTATACTGTATTAAATATCTTGAAGGGAGAAGAAAATATGCCAAAAGGTTCACAAGGCAGACCACCTGCTGATTATGAGCTTTACAGAAAGATGAACATCTCTCTGCCACCGGAACTGTATCAAAGGCTGCATAAGTATGCTGAAGATCAGGACCGTGCAAAGTCATGGATCATTAAA
The DNA here is from genome assembly GCA_045642145.1 of Oscillospiraceae bacterium. GTDB lineage: Bacteria > Bacillota > Clostridia > Oscillospirales > Ruminococcaceae > HUN007. Next base: position 21,595 of record JAZUIH010000125.1, read on the forward strand.
AAAGCTTTAGAGGAATGGCTTGCAAAAGAAGGATATTAATTTTAAGAGGAGCTGTAAAAGGCTCCTCTTTTGTGTTTTCTCAGCTTCAGGTAAGGACATTTTTGTCCGTACCTGTTACTGATTTAAAGTTTGCTATTAGTAATTAACCCGAAAAGTAAGAGCTTATGGATTTCTGAATTATAATCAGCTCCATAAATTGCCTCAAACTTACTGTTCCAATGCTTCAATACGCTTTAATATAGAGGCGTTTTCTTCAAACATTAACAAAGCTGTAGTGTCAAGGGCATACATCACATCTATACGGCTGTTAAATTCAGATTCAATTGTTGTTTCGTCACCGAATACGTTTATATATGCATAAACTCCATCGTTTTTAACGTGCACTGTATCTGTCTTAGTTCCGTCATTGCTTGTTGATGTGATATCATAACCCATCGGAGATACATATGTATTGACCACACTTCCCACTTCAACCTGTGGCTTGAACAACAGATTTACTGTTTGGCCTGCAAAGATAACAATATTCACAGTTGCCGTTCCCGAATTTAAGGTTGCACCGCCTGTAATTCCGATATCACGTGCAATAATCTGGCCGTTGGCATCAACTCTGAGTCCGTAAGTTGAAATAGCTCCTCCTTTAGGACATCCCGACAGTGAAAACCTGCCAAACGCTTCAAAAGTTCCTACTGCATATAATGTAGTGGCTGTTGCCGTTCCTGTGACAAGTATTGATTTATCCTCATTAACCTGAAAACTTAACCCGTTAAGTGTTTTGCTTTCAGCTGTATGATTAATAACATTTTTTGTCCAGTTTGTCAGTTTTACTTTGCCTGTTGCTGATATCGTAATAGTTTCTCCGTGTGTCTGACCGAATGATGTAGTTCCTTCGTTTCTGTTATAAGACGTTACAGTAAAGCTACCCACCCTGAACATACCTGTTATGGAAGTATATTCGCCGACATTGTTACCTATTTTTAATTCGTTGACGATTTTACCATCAATTCTTATGTTGTTTGGAAGCGATTTAAGTGTAACGTTCTCAACGTTTTCTGCGGCAATAAAGCTTATAATTCTTCCCTGATTAAGTCCTGTGATATTATCGCCAAGCGTGATATTGATGTTAGAAGCTGTGATGCGTGATACAGTGCTAAGTGATTCGATATCACTGATATTTCCGCTTACAATCCCATGTGTTGAAATAATTCTGTTTGTTTCACCGTTGTTTTTGATGTAGTAAAAAGGCGGTTCAGTATCTGACTGTTTTGATTTTCTTACGGCTATCAAATTCTGCCCTGCATCTCCAACAGAATCACTATAGACTTCCATTGAAGCTCTGCCGGCATCCTGAATTTTGATGCCTACATTGCAATCACGTGAACGGAATCCCCATCCGACTCTGCCAACGCCAAGCTTAACTACGTCCACACCGCCTATCTCAGTAAGGTCTGTGTTGCCCTTGTTGTTTACTCCAATTTCACACCCTACAGCACTTGCAGAATCTCCATCAGTATAAACATTAAAGTTTGTAGCCCATACCTTATCACATGGATTAGTATATAACGTTTTCTGAGTCGGAATTCCCATTTCAGCAACGTGGTTGCGGTTCTTCTTGTACCATCCTCCATCTACAGTGATGACGTTGTTTTCTACGCCCTTAACTAATGCAACATAACCGTTCATGCTATAGATATCAGTATCAAGTAACATTCCGATTTTTACATCATTAAGCGTTGTTTTTCCGTTTACTGTTGCTGTCTTTGCAGTGTAAGTTACATCTTCAAATTTTTCGCTGTAACGATAAGCATAGTTTGCCGCATAAATGCCGACACTGTCTCTGCCTAAGTAAGTGTGTGAAAGATATTCAATGTCAGCACCAAGAACAGCAGGCCTCGAGTCAGTGCTTCTATTAGCAATAGCACTGAGTACACAAGCGTCATCGTATCTGCCGAATGTTCTTTTGGAAAGATTTAATTCACCCTTTATGCTTTTTTTGTTATCACTGTTTTCAAGTGTTGCAGGTTCACTGTTATCAGCATTAAAACTTATGCCATTAATAGTTTCATCAAGCCACTTGTCACCGTGCTTGATGTACTCTGTCGATGTTACAGGAACATCGTTGGCTTTATCTGAGATAATCTCATAATTACTTTTAATTTTAGACATATTTTTCACCTCTAAAATATAATTGATTGTTTGTTTATGATTTGTGTTTAAATGGCAAAATTAAAACATGGCAAATATCAGACAGGAATGAGTGTAAAACAATGGAGGAGTTGATTTAAATCACTCTTTAAATCAGTAACCTGTTCTCTCACTGCGGCACCTGCAGAAGCTGCAACAGTACCATCAGCCTTGGTTCTGATGTCAATTAATTCGGCATCACCTGTTGTAGATCCTTCAGGGAGAGCAACAATCTGATCAATACGAGCATTAGCTTCTGTGATACCTGTTGTGTTAGCTGTTACACGTTCTGAAAGAGCTGAAACTGCAGAGCTGTCAGCCTTTGTGTTCACTGTAGCCTGAAGCTGTGATACGACATTTGCGTCAGCCTTGCCGTTTACCTTGGCGTCAACAGTTGCTACAGCCTCTGTTGTAGCCTTCTTGGCGAGTTCAGCGTCAACGTATGTCTTGTCAGCCTTTGCGTTCAGAGCTTCCACTGCTGTATTGACCACATCACCGAGCCAGTTGTTACCGTGCTTGATGTAATCATCAGAAACTACAGGATTCTTTGACTTGTCTGAGATAAACTCATAATTTGTCTGTAATTTTGCCATGTAATCACCCCTTTAAACTAATGTGAAATATCCGTTGAGCTTGGATATCTCGCTTGCTGCATTACTTACCTTAGCCTTTTCGGCGTCGGAATAATCGTTCTGGGAAAGTCCCTTTCCTTCGACTTTGTCAACCTTGGTGCTCTGAAGTGTAGCGACACCGTTTGAGGCACTTGCTACCTTCGCCTTCTCGGAATCTGAGTAGTCGTTGGATGAAAGTCCTTTTCCGCTTTCCTTGTCGACCTTGCTGCTCAGGGCGTTTGTCATGTCTCCGTTGTTTACCTTTGAGGCAAGAGCTGCATCGAGTCTTACAGAACCGCACTGAACGTCCTTGTCATTTACCGCCGGAAATTTACCGAGCGGAGCTAAAGTATCAATAATAGGTACACTCATGATTAACCTCCTTATTATCTCTTGACCTTAATCGGTGCAGTACCTTCAAGAAGCTGTGAGCTGCGGTATACGTTATAAATAACGCTGTTACCTTCAGAGTCAATCACACCGACTTCAACCGGAGCTTCAAAGCCACCTGTGAAGCCTGACACTTCAAACTGTACGTTTCCTTCGCTCTTCGGAATGCAGTAATATACATATTCGTTGTTGCACGGAACTGTAATAGTTCTGAGAACAGTGTCTGTATATGTCTTGTATGGAAGAGCGGATACGACTGACATATTCGGAGTAGCTGCTGATGAAGCGCCCCAGTAAGCGTAAAACTTCTGAACTGGTGGCACTGGCTCCGGTTCAGGACCTTTTTCAAGAGCAGTTACACGAGCGTCAAGGTTCTCTGTAACATCAGTAATACTCTTGATTGTAGCGTTGATGTTACTGATTGCAATCTTCAGCTCAGAGATTGTGCTGTCATAGGAAGCAACTCTGCCGCTTACTTCTGAAACCTGCTTTGTTACTGAGATGATATCTGATTCAGCCTTTTTAACCTCTGCTGTAAGAGCGGCAACACCTGTATTAATAGCTGCTACGCTGCCCTTAAGGCCGCTGATTTCATCGCTGTTCTTTACTGTGTTCGCAGTCACAGCCTCGATTTTCTTTTCATCAGCTGTAATCTTCTGATTTACAGCACTGATGTCAGTGTCAGTGAGCTGTTTGTATACATTGATACGGTTGTCAAGAGCTGCGAGTCTGTCGTTTACTTCCTTCTGATCTGCGTTGTAGTCAGACTGTTTTACGGTTCCGAACGGGAACTTCTTGCCGCCAACTATTACACCGATAACCGGATCAGGATTGTTGCAGTCACAGCTGCCGTCATACCAGTTACGCATGAGTACTGTCCTCCTTTATTTTCAAAATATATTCGTCACAGATTGTATGTTTTTCGCCGTCTGCACATCTGATTACTACATCGTATGTATAATCACCTGCAGGGAGCTGAGTAGGAACATTGATTCTCACTCTTTCCTCCATGTCTGCATAAACGTGAATTCTTTCTTCTGTGATAACTTTGTTATTCTGCTTTACATAAACTGAAATCTCGTCACCGGCTACAGGAAAATATTCATAATATCCTTCGTCCTGGTATACTCTGATATTCAGTTCGAGTTCGTACGTGTCTCCACGTTCAACTACTGTTCTGTGAGGTCTCATTTATTCTTTCCTCCTCATATCACGGATTTGAGTCCTGAATGATCTGGAACATGCCGCCGACTAACTTTTCAAGGTCGTCAACCCTCTTGTTCAGCGCATTAATTCCGCCTGCAAGCTGCCATGATCCTCCTCGGCTTCCGTCTTCGTTATATCCTGTAACATTGATGTCACCGTCAATCCAGACGTTGCCATAAATATCAACCATGTTTCGTGAGTCACCCGCATGTGCTTCGTTATACGGTCTGAACACGAATTTAGGATTTGAAAATCCATCCTCATCGACGCCAAGCGCTATCCAGTCTTCACGAAGACAGGAAATCATTAATCCGTCTCGGTTAATGTCAGTACCCGGGTCTGGAAGATTGAACGCATAAAGACCGGCAAGTTTTTTATCCTTGCTCGTGTCAGGCTGTTCTTGTCCGTCCGGCATAGTGTAAAACGTTAAGTGTGCCCTGTCCATATGAAGATAGGACTTATCGCTGATAGTTTCAATTCTTACACCGGATATCTGATTTCCGGCAATTCTGTCCGCAAATATGTGACCGTCCGCAGTAAGCGCAACGTCATTAAACGGACCGTTGTATCCTTCGTGAGAATGTCCAAGGCCGTTCTGATTCCATCTCCAAACATTTACTGCATCTTCTGCGTTTGGCTGGTCAAGAATCATTATTTCAGCTGTTTTGCCGTCGTCACCGAAGTTTATACGAACATAACCGCCTGTTGCACCGGTAATCTGTTCGGTGGCATGAATTATTTCTTTCTGAAGACCATTGAATTTTGTGTGGTCTCTGAATTTTCTTGCAGATATTGATTTCATAACGCCGTCAGGAACGCCATAGCTCGATATCTTGCAGCTTAATCCGCCGTCATAATGATATGATACAGACATTGCAGGGACTGTATATTCAAAATTAAAGGCTTCATTTTTGTATTCGGCTTTTATGATATCACCGGATTCAATGAGGTAATTACCTATAGGAATATCGACGTCAGCTCGCCTGTAAGTAAATCCTTTGATTGTTTCCTTGATTTCTTCAAGCCGTTCTTCTGTCATTACAGGATTATTAAAAGACAGAAGCTCCGTGTCAGCTTTACCTGTACCGGATTGTATGTTAGCGTCGCCTGTGGAGCAGACAAGGATATTGATTGTAGTGTCCCTATCGTCAGCATAAGGAACGTTTGCTTTCCTGCTGTCTGCTGTGTAGTCGCAGGATGTAAACCATTTGAAAATAAGTTTACCGTCACAGTCAACGAATGCATTCTTGCCCTGGTAACCAGCGACGTATCCTATTACGTCTCTGATTGAGTAGCCGTCGAACACATCCTCTGAAATCTGAACGTCCGATGTTATTGCAGGAACATCAAGACCTGACTGAGATCTTACTGCAGTCAGAATGTCGCTCAGTGTATAAGGTGCGTCCGGAGCTTTGAATTCCTTGTTTGTGTTTATGTACATGCGGTCATATGCGGTAAAGGTCGTAAATCCCATGCGTGTTTCAACACTGCTGTAAATAGTCCTGAACACGCCGATTTTTGTCCACACCTCGTCAGAACCCGGAGGAGTAACCCCGAAGTAAAGTGTGAATTCCCTTTCCGATATATCAAATGCAGGTTTTTCGCATGTAACCTTAACTGAAGCGGAAACCGAGTTTCCGATTGCAAGACTGTTTCCGAAGTCACAGTCATAATCAAGAGACTGAACAGACGTGATTTCATCGCCGCCCGGATAGGACAGCTTAACCTTAATCTGTCTTGAGTCACTGTTGAGGTAGTTTACTATAGCGTCTGTATGTTGTCTCATAAACTACCTCTCAATTGCGTTGCAGGAGAACCCCGACATGATACGTTCAACGGTCAGATTGTAATAATCTCCGCTGATATCACCCCAGTAAAACTCTCCTTCGTCGTCTTCGTTTTCTTCATTGGTGTACTGGATAGTCACGAACTGCTTCCTTGTAGCAGCGAGAATCTTTCTCGCATTAGCTGCAGTGCACGGACCCCATGTGATGTTTAATTTGCGCTTAACCGCAATCAGATCTCCGACAAAATAGCCGGAATCAAGTCGGCCTGTGTTAGCAGACCATATCTTATTATGTTCTGTCGTGAGCGCCTGTGGCTCAGGGAGTGTAACGTTATCGACTATCATCATGTTATCAGCCTCCCAGTTCTATCAGCGGACTCTGACCGCTGCTCATTGTTGCATTGTTTATATGTCCTATGACTGCCTGTCCGAGGACTCTTTCATTGATTTTCATAATTATCGGTGTACCCGACTGCGAACCGCCTAAAGCGGATTTTACAGCGTTGTATATCGCTGTTGTAATCTGTTCGTTGTTTGCTACGGCCGTTTTACTGCCGATTCTTCCGACCATTTCAGGTCCGTTTTCTCTTGCTATGAACATTTCGCCCATGTCCGGGAAGCCGCCTGCAGCGAATCCGTTTAATCCTGGGCCGATTGGTGTACTGTATTTAACCTGTGAATCGCCGCTCTTTCCTTGGCTCAATACTGAGCCGACTTTTCCGAGGAGTGAACCAAGCTTTCCGGCGCTATCTGCGTTAAAGCCGTTTCTGAAGCCGTTCCATACAGAAATGACATTGTTAATGCTTGAAAGCAGCGTACCGATCTCTGCTGTAAGGCTTGCAATATCACCTGTGAACAGGTCTTTTACTACACTCCAAGCTGTTTTGATGAGTTCACACGCTGTTTCCCATCCCGTTCTGAACAGGTTTACATAGTTCTTAACCTTTGCGTATACCTCAATGGCCTTTGAGATAAACTTGGCTGCATTCTCTCTGAGCCTTGCGTATATCATTGCAAGCGTTGCTGCTATGCTGACTCCGAGATTAGTAAACCACCGCTTTATCATTTCTATTCCGATACGCCAGCTGTCCTTGAACTCTTCCATGAACTGCTGAAATTTTGTCTTCGGAACTTCGGTGTCGATATCAAAGCTCATTGTAGGGTCAAGACCGTCAATAAGTGATTCAAGGTCGCCTACGCTTGCGATCATGTCGTCAATGTTCATAAGGTCGTCCGGCGTTACAAGACTTCCGAGGATACCGCTGTTGTCGCCTACCTTGTTTACTTCATCAAATGATGTAAGGAAACGGTCGAGCTCTTCTGTTGATTCTCCGAGGCTGTTGATTGAATCTGTTAAGCCGTCGACGCCTTCTGAAGCTCCTCCGGCTGTCGTGTTCATGCTTCCGACCTTGTCCATCAGATTTCCAACACTTGCTGACGTTTTATCCGTCATCTTTGCCGTATCATCGCTTGTGAGCCACCTGAATATTGAAATTACTCCGAGCAGTATTGCCGCCCATCCAAGAGCACCCTTAAGAGCTACAGCAAGACGTTCTGCCGTCGTCGTCGCTCCGGCCATAGAGAATGTAAGAACGCCGAATGCGTTGCTTAAACCACCGCACAGGGCTATTGACAACGCCTGTATCTTATTGAAGTTTGCGAGAACCACAAGTGCAGATACTGCTGAGGTAGCAAATACCTTGACATACACGTCGGCCGCTGCAAATCCTGTAACAAACTGTGATATACCGTTTGCCACCGGCTTCATGTATTCCAGGACTGCTTTTAATCCGCTTGTCGCAGTACTGAAAACAACCTTTGCTGCAGGCATCAGTTCTGCTCCGACTTCTCCCACAAGAGACTGAAGTTCAAGCTTCGCAGTTCTGGTCATGTTAGCCCAGCCGTCGCTTGTTCTTGCATAGTCACCGTTTGCGAGCGCAAGACGTTCCATAATAAACGAATACCTGAGCGCAACCTTTTCCTGCTCAGTCATCTGCTTTGTGGTCTTTCCGTATCCCTTTTCAAGAGCAAACTGGTCAAGATTCGCCTGTGTCATTACTACACCCAAATCCTTAAGGGATTCAGTTTCGCCTGTGAATACTGATTTCAGCTTTGTATATGCAGCACTTGTTTCAAGGTTATAGAATGACGCAACGTCACCTGCAAGGCCTGTAAGTGCTGTAGACATCTGCACAGCCTGTTCTGTAGTAAAGCCGAATGATTTAGCCATAGCTCCGAAGGAACCTGTATACTGCTTTGCTATAGTCTCAGATAAGCCGAACTGTGCAATTGCGTTCTTGCTGAATTTGTTTACTGATTCGGACATGTCGCCGAAGGTTACGTCAACAACGTTCTGAACCTCTTCAAGATCTGACGCAAACTGCAGTGAGTCTTTAATAAACTTACCTGTTGCTGTTGTAAGAGCAACTATAGAAGCCTTGAAAGCAAGAGTCGAACCTGTAACCTGCTGCATCTGATTTCTGAACTGCTGTGTTCCTACCGCTCGGATTATGACGTTTAATTCATCTGTTGTCATTCTCTCACCTCCTGTGATCACGAATAGCCATCATGTACGCTTTGCTGTCTTCCCATCCGTTATAGATGTTTGATTTCTCAGCGCTTTCAGTGTTTCCGGAGGCAACATCGTTCCATGTCGGAACCTTTACCTGCGAATTGAAAGCTGAGACGACAGCTACACGAACAAGTGAAGCAAGGTAATGCAAGTCGTTAAACTTGCATTCTTCCTTGTTTCGTACGCATTCCATGTAAACACATATCTCATCCATGGTGCTGTTCCAGAACTGCTCCGGAGTCATACCATTGGCTATGCATATTTTATAAGGCTCTTCTACTTGCTCAGCAACTCCGCCTGCTTCTCCATCAGCTGAGCCTTGAACTTTTTTGAGGCATCCACAGCCTCCTGCTTAATATAACCGGAGCATTCCATGACCTCAATAATTGTTTCAAGGATGTCTTCGATTTTACCGCCCTGCATTGTGAATTCGTCAATCACGTCGAGAGCATCACGTTCATCCTTGATATTATCATTGAGGCTGTTAGCTGCAGCATAAAAATATTTAGCAAGAATTCTTACCTCGCCGAGTCTGTTAAGGCCATCCACTACCGCACAGTTCAGCTTGTCTTCAAGCTCAATAGCTGATGAAAGATTGATTCTGAGGCGATAATCCTTGTCGCCCGCCTTAAAAAGCACATATGGTTTCATGTGTTTACACTTCCTTTGTTATTTAGTCTTCGTTATAGAGGAGAGAAGCTGCTGAAGGATTAGCGCTGAAGTCTGTCATAGTTCCTGTGAGTGAGCTGTAAACCTTGAACTTCATAGCGTTGTTTACTGCAGCTGCATCTCTTGATGTTGATACAGTGCCCTTCCAGCTGAAGCCTGTTCCATCCGGATAAACAAGACGGAAATCAACTTCTGTTCCTGCGAGCTCCCATGCTCTGAATGCCTGGTATGTCTGTCTGATTTCAGCTGTTGAATCAGTTTCGCCCTTTGTGTCGTAGAAGTCGAACTGAAGTGAGCCGTAATCAGCAATACCGTCAACTGTTCTCTTATGAGTGTCCATGAGATTTGTAACGTCAATCTTTTCCTTGTTACCGCCCATGTCAGGTGTGTTATAGAGGCCGTAAGCCTTCTTGTATGTAGCTTCACCTGCGGCCTTTACTTCAAGGTAAGTGCCAACTGTTGAAAATTCCATGTTTTATACCTCCTTATTGATAAAAATGTTTATTGATTTCATCGACTCTTACACGGAAGGTCATCATATACCTTGTCGGAACCAGTGCCCTTCCTGCAGTCCGGTAAAATCCTTTACTGGTCATTATATCGGATACCTTGACAGCCATCTGATTTGTCTCCTTAGGAGTGCAGCCGTACACATCGAGCTGAATGTAAACGTCTGAGAGATATTCTCTGCCGTTTATTACAGCTGCTGTTGTATTGCCGTATGTTTCAAGAACTATACAAGGTATCTTTTCGTTTTCTTCGCTGTTTGCAAGTTCCACGGGTGCTATTTTACGAAGCAAATCAGCAACGTATTTATTTAAGTCAACCACTTGTGAACCTCCCTTACAACAGCATCAACTGCGGCATCCTTGCCGTCAGTGAATCCGTTGTGCATGTAATGTACTGCAGGCTGTCCGTGAGTCGTCACGAATCGCCCGAGCTTTTTGCTGTAATACACCCAGCTTTCCTTTTCTGTATGCGGTACCTCAGGATCACCGAGCTTACCTGTTCCGTATTCTACAAAAACAGAATATTTCAGATTCGTTCCCACAGAATACTCAAGGTGTCCTGTCTTCTCGACTGAAATACTGTTCATGAGTGTTCCTTCATCCACAGGAACGAGCGGCTTAATGTGTGCCTGTAATCTGAGAGCGCCTTTCCCGATTGCTCTGTCCATGAAAACATCCGTATTAACACCGAGGTTCTGGAACCTTTCAAGAAGCTCCTCAAGTCCTAATGTCTCAACGTTTATTTCCATAGCTCAGCCTCCCCGACGCAATGGTCAGTGAATTCCGTTACAGAAACAAGCATGTAATCGGGCTTGTTTCCTTTTACGCAGAATCCATCGCCTATCTTAACCGGAAGATCTGACGGAAAATACAGTTTGCATACTGAGCGTTTTTCAAGACCGTTACTGCCTCTGTCTACCTTCTGTGTGAATTCAATCTGACACGGAAAGCAGCCGACTTCAGTAATTATCTTTTCTGTTCCGACATAATCGGAGTCTTTTTCCTCCATGCGGAAGAATTTTATATTTTTCAGTAAGTTATTCAGGAGTCTCACTTGAAATCACCCGAACCTTTCTCGGATACTGTTTCAGCCTTCTGAGAAGTGCCGGCGGAAGGTCATTAAGGAATGACTGAGACACACCGCCCTGTGAGCGGCTTGTTTCTCCTTCAGCTCCCATCTGGTTGTACAGAATCACTGCGTACTGAACAACGACTGACTCGAGCCGTGGCGGAAGTTCGTCACGGCCGATGTAGTCGAGGATTGTATCAACAGCAGTTTCGAGTAAGGCATTAAGTGTGCCGTCTTCACAGCAGCATGCACTGCCGAGAAGTCCCTTAAGATTCTCTATCACTGCTTACTCATCCTTTCAGTTATTACTTCTTAGGAACAATCTTGATTCCCTTGAGTACGCCTGCAGCTCTTGTGTTCTTAAGAACTACACCTGCAACAAGTTCAACGTCACCCTTCTTAACAGCGCCCGGAGCGTTGAGGTCAGGATAGCATGTTGAGATAATCTTGTTGCCTGTTGGTGAAATGCCGTGGAAACCATCAAGGCCGATTCTTACAGCATAGATATCTGTTGCACCTTCAGCTGTTGTTGTAGCTGCTGATGTTGGGATGATATCGATTGTGTTTGTACCATCGTAGTACTTACCAGCGTCCATAAGAGCGATACCGTTGTAGTATTCAACCTGTCTGCCGAACGCATCTTCGCTTCTTGTGTAGTAGCCTGCACGTCTTGCAGCTGAACGAACCTTTGTGAGCATCTTTTCGTTCATGAGGAGCATTGTCGGCTTACCGTCGAGGCATGAGATAAATGCGTCGAGTTCATCGAGGAAGTCGTCAGCGTTTGACATGTCTGTGAGATCTACAGCTGATGTGATAGCTGTGTCAGCGTTCTTGAGGAGATTTGCAAGGCCGTCGAATGTATCCTTGTATGTACCTGTTGAAGCTGAAGTACCGTTGATAACGAGATTTGAGAAATAGTTTGATGTTGCCTTAACCTTCTGTTCCATCTGGAATGCGAGTTCGTCAACAGCACCTGCTGTACCGATGAGTACACGGTCGATTTCGAATGAACCGCCCATGATAACAGCTGAAGCTGTCTTCTTTTCTCTCTTTGCTTCGCCTGCTGTGTAATCGCTGTTGATTGTTCTTACTGCAGCTGTTGAAGGTGTCTTGAGCTGTACATAACCA
>JAZUIH010000126.1:0-6716 GCA_045642145.1 Oscillospiraceae bacterium
GAGGGGGATTCTCTCGGATTCAGTGCAGTTATAGCACTTCTCCTTGTGTGTATCGGAATATTTATAGTAAACGGGAACTTCATGAGAAAAAATGAAATTCATGCGGAGGTAGACAAGTGATGACAAGCGGAAGAAAAATTACAGCCATAGCCTGTGCGGCTGTGTGCCTGGCAGCAGTTTTAAATTCAGCCTGTGTTTATGATTCAGAAAAGATGCCGTCAGATAAAGTTAGTATTTCAGCGGCTGAAAAGCTTACAGTAAAATCAATGACACCGACCCAGGGGCCTGAACTCAGTGCAGATGCAACAGGAGGCTCAGGATTTACATTTCCTGTATTCAACGGCGATGAGAGCATAAAGTATGATCAGGTTGCAGACGATATAAGGCTGTTTGTAAAAACTGACAGCAGCCCTGAGTGGACACCGGTAGACAACAATGCTCAGAGCGGCTGGATTTATGACAGTAACTTTGGTCACTTCTGGGACGGACCCGGCGGATTCTGGTTTCATGTAACTGAAAACACATATGTCCGCCTGCAGTCAGCATCAGATTCTGCAGTATTTCTTGACTATACGATAAAGGCATTTGCTTCAGCGAGGAGCAGCTTCGTTATTTCAGCTGCCGGGGATACTTCGCTCAGGGCCGGTGAAAACGGTTCTGCAGGTGTGGTATTTCCGATGATTGACGGTGGGTATCCTGTACAGTCGGAGCTTGATTCATTTGTTTTGGAGATAAAGAAGGACGGAAAATGGATTGCTCCTGATGATCCTGAGAGCGGACTGCAGTACAGAAGCGCAGGCTACACTCATTCAAGCGCCGCAACACAGTGGGGATACTGGGCAGATACGGTTTACGGACTCTGGTTCCAGCCTCTCACAGAAGACCTTACACTTCGTATCGGGTATCCTGAGGACGGGGTAAAGGGTCATGACTGCGGCAGTAATTATGTAATATACAATATTACCGGAAATCCGGATGCATACCGCCCGGATCCTTCGGCTGCCGGTTCAGTTGAAACCGGAACGGTATCCGATTCATCACTTGAGGGATGGAATCTTATCTGGAGTGATGAATTTACAGGAGACTCAGTTGACTCAGGACGCTGGACTCACGAAACCGGTTATTTTCTCAGCGATGATCCCGGCACATGGGGCTGGGGCAACAACGAGCTTGAGTACTATACTGACAGTGAGAAAAATACTTTCGTAAAAGACGGAAAACTCGTTATCAGACTTGAAAATGAACCGAAATCATTCCCTCAGGACCCTTCAAGAACAGCACCGTATTCATCCGGAAAGCTTGTTTCAAAGGACAAATTCAGCTTTAAGTACGGAAGGATAGATTTCTGCGCCAAGCTTCCTTCCGGAACCGGAATATGGCCTGCGCTCTGGCTCCTTCCGAATGACAGCCGATACGGCACATGGGCTGCATCCGGTGAAATAGACGTAATGGAAGCAAAAGGCAGAATTGACAATACAGTTTACGGTACAATTCACTACGGCGGAACATGGCCGGCAAATACGAATACCGGAAATGAATATGTTTTTAAAGACGGAAAAACATATGACGACGGTTATCATGTATACAGCTGTATCTGGGAAAAAGAGATGATACGCTGGTACGTTGACGGCGAATGCTACTCAGTGGTGCCGAATACTGAGTGGTACTCGGCAGCTGACAGGGACAATCCTTATGCTCCGTTTGACGAGGAGTTTTATGTTATAATGAATCTTGCCGCAGGCGGAAACTTTGACGGCGGAAAGGTACCTGACAGCAGCGCTGTTCCGTCAGAGATGCAGGTTGAGTATGTTCGTGTGTATCAGGCTGAAGGGGACACTGAAGGTTCATTTACCGACAGGTCGGATAAAAACGATTTGCCGGAGGTTATAAATACACAGTACTTTGTAAGACTCGCGCAGTATCTTCTTGGTATGACAACTGACAGCCGCGGACTTGACTTTGACGGGAACGGAAAGATAAACATAACGGATCTTATCAGGGTAAAACAGCAGCTGATGATGTAAACGGAATACATTGACAGAAAACAGAGTTTGTGTTATACTTAGAAAGATACATTCAGTGTTTCATTAGCAGAGTATTCTGAATCTGCCGTGTTCAGTATACTGTGAATACAGACAGTTCGATAGTGCCATCCTGTCTTTAAACAAAACCAGGACCAGATAAGAATTACTGAGGATAACTGCAGGCACATTTTGTCTGCAGTTTTTTTGCTTTGCAGCACTGATCCGGTTCAGGATGGATGATTATAAAGATAAGGAGTGTTATTTTTGTATACACTAAAAACCGAGGCGTCGTTTGACAGTGCTCATTTTCTCAGCGGATATGAGGGAAAGTGCCGCAATATTCACGGACACCGCTGGAGAATTGTAGCTGAAATATTTTCAGAGAAGCTTGTTGACAGCGGTCAGGAACGCGGAATGCTTGTTGACTTCGGTGATTTCAAGCATGTGCTGAAGAGAGAAGCGGATGAGATGGACCATGCGCTGATTATAGAGAGAAATTCACTTCCTGAGGACCTCTACGGTCTTCTGTGCAGCAACGGCTTCAGGGTTATTTCCGTTGATTTCAGACCGACAGCCGAAAATTTTTCAGAATATTTTTTCAGAAGACTCGCAGACAAGGGCTTCCGCGTAAAGGAAGTGTGTGTCTATGAGACACCTAACAACTGCGCAACATACAGCGAATAAGGCAGGAGAAAGATGATTTACAATATAGCAGAAAAATTTGTAAGCGTGAACGGTGAAGGACGATATGCAGGTCAGCTTGCGGTATTTATAAGGTTCTGCGGATGCAATCTCAGCTGCAGCTACTGTGATACCATGTGGGCAAATACCATGACTCAGCCTCTTGAGAAGCTTACGGAAAAGGATATTTTACAGTATATAAGAAGCACCGGAGTAAGAAACGTAACGCTTACAGGCGGTGAGCCGCTGATTCAGGAAGGCATTCGTACTCTTCTTGAAACACTTGCGTCGGACAAATCACTGAGAGTTGAAATAGAAACCAACGGCAGCGTTGATATATCGCAGTTTTTTGACATTGACAACCGTCCGTCATTTACTGTGGACTACAAGCTTCCGGGCAGCGGAATGGAACACAGCATGTACGTTCTTAACTACAGAAATGCAGATATGCGCGACACAGTAAAGTTTGTGGTTTCAGATGATGAAGACCTTGCAAAGACAAAGCAGGTTATAGAAAAGTTTGAACTTCAGAACAGAACAAATACATATATAAGTCCGGTTTTCGGAAAAATAGCTCCGGAGAGACTGGTTGATTTTCTTAAGGAAAACAGATTTAACAATGTAAATATGCAGATTCAGCTGCACAAGATTATCTGGGACCCTGACAAAAAAGGAGTGTGAGTGTAAATTGGCAATAGATACAGAGGCAATAAAGTATCATATACGCGGGATTATAGAAGCACTTGGTGATGATCCTGAAAGGGAAGGCCTTGCGGAAACACCTGACCGTGTGGCAAGGATGTATGAAAAAGTATTTGAGGGAATGAACTATACCAATGACGAGATAGCTCAGATGTTCAACAAGACATTTTCCGTTGAAAACAGCGGAAGTGAAAACGACATGGTTATAGTAAAGGACATAGATATATTCAGCTACTGCGAGCACCACATGGCTCTTATGTATGACATGAAGGTTGCAGTTGCATATCTCCCGAAGGATAAGGTTATCGGTATAAGCAAGCTTGCGAGAATTGCCGATATGGTAGGAAAGAGACTCCAGCTTCAGGAGAGAATAGGTGCCGATATCGCGGAAATCGTTCAGAAAATAACCGGTTCCGATGATGTTGCCGTACTTATCGAGGGCAGCCACAGCTGCATGACAGCAAGGGGAATACAGAAGACGAATTCAAAAACTGTTACAAGCACTCTGAGAGGCAGATTTCAGACAGATGCTGCTCTTCAGAACAGATTATTTATGCAGAGGTGAGTATATATGAAGGCACTTGTTCTTTTCAGCGGCGGACTTGACAGCACAACATGTCTTGCAATGGCGGTTGACAGATACGGCAGCGAAAACGTTACGGCACTTTCCGTATTTTACGGACAGAAGCACAGCAGGGAAACTGAAGCGGCTGCAAAAATAGCATCGTACTATAACGTAGAGCTTGTTTCCCTTGACCTTATGAAGATTTTTGCGTACAGCACATGCTCCCTGCTTCAGGGCTCTGATGAGGAGATTCCGCTTGAAAGCTATGCTGAGCAGCTTGAGAAAACAGACGGAAGTCCGGTTTCAACCTATGTTCCTTTCAGAAACGGTCTTTTCCTTTCATCAGCTGCAAGTATTGCTCTTTCCAGGGGCTGCAGCGTAATTTACTACGGTGCCCACAGTGATGACGCAGCCGGAAACGCATATCCTGACTGCAGCAGTGAGTTCAACGACGCCATAAACCGTGCGATTTATCTCGGCAGCGGAAACCAGCTTACGGTTGAGGCTCCGTTTGTTAATCTCACCAAGGCAGACGTTGTTAAAAAGGGACTTGAGCTTAAGGTACCTTATGAAATGACCTGGAGCTGCTATCTCGGCGGTGACAGACCGTGCGGAAAATGCGGTACATGCATTGACCGCAGAAAGGCATTTGAAGAAAACGGGATTAAGGATCCTGCAGATTTTTGAAAAGGGGTAATTTAAAAATGAGAACCAGAAAAGAAATATCAGGAGTAACACTCCTCGGAAACCAGAAGACAAAGTATCCTGACAACTATGCGCCTCAGATTCTTGAGACATTTGAGAACAAGCATCAGGGAAATGACTATTTTGTAAAATTCAACTGTCCTGAGTTTACAAGCCTCTGTCCTATAACAGGCCAGCCTGACTTTGCGACTATTTATATCTCATACATTCCGGACAGAAAAATGGTTGAGAGCAAGTCGCTTAAGCTCTATCTCTTCAGCTTCAGAAATCACGGTGACTTCCACGAGGACTGTGTAAATATTATCATGAAGGACCTCATAAAACTCATGAACCCAAAGTACATCGAAGTCTGGGGCAAGTTCACTCCAAGAGGAGGCATCTCCATCGACCCGTACTGCAACTACGGCAGACCGAAAACAAGATGGGAAAAGTTCGCATTCCACAGACTGCTTCAGCATGATATGTATCCGGAAAAAGTCGACAACAGATAATAAAAGCATGAGGTGAATTTCAGTTGAAGGCAGCACTTGTTCAGATGGATATCTGCTTTGAGAATAAGCAGAAAAATACAGAGACGGCACTTGGATATATCCGTGAAGCAGCATGTTCAGGAGCGGATATAGTGCTGTTTCCTGAGATGACACTTACCGGTTTTTCAATGAATACGGCTCTGACCGCTGAAGAAAACTCTGAAACCGCTGACCTGATGAAAAAGGCTGCTTCTGAAAACGGCATCGCAGTCGGATTCGGATGGGTAAAAAGGTCGGGGGAGAAGGCTGAGAATCACTATACAGTTGCATCGGCAGACGGAGAAATTCTTTCAGATTATGTCAAGATTCATCCTTTCTCATACAGCGGTGAGGACAGATATTTTAATGCAGGAGATAAACTCTCATCATTTACTCTCTGCGGAAAGAAAATAAGTGTTTTCATATGCTACGACCTCAGATTTCCTGAAATATTTCAGGCAGCTTCCGAAGAATCAGAAGTTATAATCGTAGCCGCCAACTGGCCGGAGCGCCGGAGTGAACACTGGAAAGTCCTTCTCCGTGCCAGAGCAATAGAAAACCAGTCCTGGATACTTGGTGTAAACTGCTTCGGCACACAGCAGAATCTGTACTACAGCGGTAATACATGCGCAGTAAGACCTGACGGGACAACAGCCGCTTCAGTGGATGACACAGCCGGAATAATATACGCGGAAATATCAGACGAATGCCGCCGGGCAAGGGAAGGATTCCCTGTGAAAAAGGACAGGAGAACGGAGCTTTACCGCGGACTGTGAGGCAAATCTGCCTTTATACCAGAGTAATAAGAACAATACAGAAAGACAGGGTTCCGGAGATATCCGGAACCCCTGTCTGTTAGAAAATAAAAGAAATACAAACAGGGAACCGAGATTCTGCGGTTCCCTGTTTTGCATATTCAAAGTTTATACTCAGCCGTCATGTTTCAGACTTGTTTTTTGCATTTTCCTCCATAGTCTTAAGTGTAGCCTGTATAAGCTGCTCAGAAGCGCCGTTTGCTCTGAGAGCAGCAATCATTTCATTTTGTTTTTCCATTCTGCCTTCAGCTTTAAAATCCTCCCATGCCTTACACAATTTAATCACTTCTCCTTTCTGTGGTAATGCAATACTGGAACCAGTGCATGAATTAATAACCATAATGCTCTCTGCATCCAGTTCAGTATCAGCAAATTTTTCACTTATCATATTCTTATCATTAGAATTCTTAATAAAGCTGAGAACAGTACCAAGGTTAGACCTGAAACTATCCAGCTCCTCATCGCTCATCTGATGCGGATCAATAAGAATAATCTTATAGTCCGGAATCAGCTCTTTAATGATATTATACCTTTCCGGGGGATTTTTGTCAAACATCTCGTGAAGGGAAAGCGGAGCATCCCACTTTTTATCACTGAAATTTATAACGACAGTGATAATCGGGATAAGTTTATCTTCCTTCATCCATGAAGAAAGAAATTCTTCTGAGGTAACTTTGGGTCTGGCAGCCTGCACTTCTGTTTTACTATTTTTTCT
>JAZUIH010000127.1:0-10143 GCA_045642145.1 Oscillospiraceae bacterium
GTAAGCTCCCTTATCATATCATGGTTTCCGCAGATAATGCACGGTTCACCTTCAAAAGTAAGAGTAACTCCTGCCCTCCTGGCATTAACCGCAAGAGTTTCCATACATTCAGACACGGTTTCATAAAGGTCTGTCTCTGCAAACGCCTGTTCATGGTCCTTTCTGTCAAGAGCAGAAAGCTTGATTATGTCGTTTATCAGTGCGAGCAGTCTGTCAGCATTTTTTCTTATCTCAAAGTAAAAATGCTTCTTTCTTTCCTCGTCAACCATGTCATTTTCAAGAAGTTCAGCATATCCTGAAATGGCTGTAAGCGGGGTTTTGAGTTCATGTGAAACATTTGCCGTGAACTCCTGTCTGGCAATGGCTGCCGACAGAATATCCGTATGCTGAGTCCTGAGCATCTGTGAAAATGGCTCAAGCTCCCTGTAAGGAGATTTGTAGTCAGAATTTTCAAGATTCTCAGCCATCATCTCAATAGGTTTGAGAAACTGTATCGTAAGAAAATGTGAAATGAAAACGCATACTGCGATAAGCACCAGAACAATAAATATTATTACCGGAGCGACTGACATAAACACGGACCACAGACTTCTGGCATTTGTGGCAACACGGAGAACAGTACCGTTGTCAAGCAGAAGTGCGTAGTAGTACGTATTCTGGTTCATGGTATCCGAAAGTCTCACAAGCTCACCTTCACCGTTTTTCAGCGCCATCTGAATTTCCGGGCGGTTAAGATGATTTGTAAGGGATTCTGCCGTGGCATCATTGTCATAAAGAACCGTTCCGTCACGGTCAATCCAGGTAACTCTCAGCTCAGTCATGTCTGCTGACAAATCTATTATGTCAGGCTTCGTATCTACTGATTCAAAAAAATGTGTATCCTTAAGCAGCTTCGCACTTATCTCAAGGTCAGAACGTATCTGCTGCTGAAACAGACCGTAGTAGATAAACGTAACTCCGATTACTGTTGTCACAATTGCCAGAATTGAGATTATCACAAATCCTATATTAATTTTCTTTTTCATTCAATCTTATAACCCACATTTCTCACGGTTTTTATGCGGTTTCCGTAATCACCAAGCTTCTGTCTCAGAGACTTTACATGAACATCTATTGTTCTTGATTCGCCTTCAAACGATGTTCCCCAGACACGGTCCATTATTACGTCACGGCTGAGAACTATTCCACTGTTCAGAACAAGAAGTGAAAGCAGTTCGTATTCCTTAAAGGTAAGCTCCACCGGAACTTCGTTGACTGAAACCTGGTGCTTCTCGTTGTCGATTGTTATTCCGTCAAGTGCAAGTTCCCTGACATCCCCGTGGGAAGTTCTTCTGAGAATAGCCTTGACCCTGGAGATAAGCTCCATAACTGAAAAAGGCTTTTTGATATAGTCGTCAGCTCCGTCTTCAATACCCTTTACAAGATCCAGCTCCGTAGTTTTGGCAGTAACCATAATTACCGGTATATCACTGGTAGCAGGATTTCTTCTGAGTTTCTTTACTATCTCGTTTCCGTTTTCATCCGGAAGCATAATATCAACCAGACAGAGCTCCGGAAGAATTTCCGCCGTCTTTGCATAAAAATCCTTTGCACATGAAAAGCCCAGAACCTTATGACCTGAATTCATAAGTGCAAATTCTTCTATCTCTCTGATGTTTTCATCGTCTTCTATAATGTAAATAAGTGCCATCTAATCACCCCTGGGCACCTGCTGAATTTTCCGCATCTGTCTTCCAGATGGAATACTTTTCAACAAGAGCCTCGTATTCGCTGTTGAAAATCTGCTGCTTTTCATCGGAAAAGCTTCTGAAATATTCGTGAGTGTTGTAATCATTGTCGTAAATCGTAATCATTTCCACGGCTACATTTGAGCAGTGGTCTGATACTCTTTCAAGTCCTGTGAGTACGTCCTCAAGGATAAAGCCCATCTCAATTGAGCATTTTCCCTGCTGAAGTCTTCTGATGTGATTTTCCTTTACTCTCTTTGAAAGAGTGTCAACTGCCTCTTCAAGAGGCTCAACGTGCATTGCTCTGGCGCAGTCCTCATTTCTGAAGCATTCAGCTGTAAGATTACAGATGTCATATACTGCTATACAGAGCGTTTCAAGTTCATTTTTGGCTGAAACTGAAAATGTAAGTTTCTTCTCATTAAGCTCTTCCGCTGATTTTACTATATCCATAGCATGGTCAGAGATTCTCTCAAAATTACTTATGCTGTGCAGAATAAGAGACATACTGCGGCTGTCACTGGCAGAAATATTTTTTCCTGAAAGCTTTACAAGATATGAACCTATAAGATCCTCATATCTGTCTGCCGCACTTTCAAGACGGATAACCTCTTCCGCCTTTTCCTTATTATACGATATAAGCACCTCAAGTGCAAGGCTTATGGATTTTCTTGACACTTCCGCCATTTCCCTTGCCTTTGTACGGCAGAGCTCCATTGCGAAAGCCGGTCTTTCAAGAAATCTTTCATCTATGGCAATTGTATCGCTGCTGATTTCCGAATCAGCTGAAATCTTTCCGTCAGGTATGGTGAGTTCAGCAAGCTTAACGAGAAATCCTGAGAAAGGAAAGAGAATGAGAACTGCACCCACATTGAAAAGACTGTGGATAAGAGCTATTCCAGCAGCATTTGCAGAGACTGGAAGAAATGCAAATTCCATAAATGCATTGAACGAATAGAATGCAGCCATAAAAATAACAGTTCCGATAAGGTTGAAATACAGATGAACCATAGCTGCACGTCTTGCGTTCCTGGCTGCACCTACTGATGAAATAATTGAAGTAACGCAGGTACCTATGTTCTGTCCCATAATAATCGGAATGGCAACAGAATATGGCACTGCGCCGGTCGCGCACAGTGCCTGAAGAATACCTACTGATGCTGAAGAGCTCTGGATAACCGCTGTAAGTATCGCACCGGCTGCCATTCCCAGAACAGGATTGCTGAACCTGGTCATCATTCCGGAAAATGACGGGTTGTCCGAAAGGCCGGCAACAGAATCACTCATGGTTTCCATACCGAACATAAGAGTAGCAAAACCAAGAAGAATCATGCCCGTATCCTTTCGCTTTGACTCCTCATGGCTTGACATGACAAGAACTATTCCGGCTGCTGCAAGAAGCGGGGAAAATGACGACGGCTTAAGAAGCTTAAGCCAGAGAGTATCACCTTCGATACCTGTAAGTGAAAGCATCCATGATGTGATTGTAGTACCAACATTGGCACCCATAATAATACCGACAGCCTGTGACAGCTTCATTATTCCCGAGTTCACGAAACCTACAACCATTACAGTGGTTGCTGAGGATGACTGAATTACAGCTGTAACTCCGGCACCAAGAAGTACTGCAAATATTTTTCTGGACGTAAGTTTTTCAAGAATTCTTTCAAGTTTACCCCCGGCCATTTTTGAAAGACTGTTCCCCATGGTGTTCATTCCGTAAAGAAACAATGCCAGTCCGCCTATCATACTTAATGCATTGAATATATCCATTTTTACTCTCTTTTCTCTGAATACGAATTTTTATCGTCACAAGTATATTATACGAAAGTAAAGTAAAAGATAAGACAATGTAAAATCTATGTAAAATTTATTTGAAATCGTGATTGTACAGATACAGAATTCCGCCGAACACTCCGCCGAGCATCGCAGGATATCCGGCAAAGCATAAAAGCATCACTGCACCCGGAAGATATTTTTTTCCGGCTGCTGCCCAGAGTATTATCCCGAGCACTGCAAAAAGTACTGTCCTTGCCAGAATATACATTCTGAATTTATCATCCGGACTGGCATTTGATCTGTTTACTGCTTTCCATAACATTTTCATAACTAAAACCTCCGGAATTCTCAGCTGTGTTCCCCTGTTACTGAAAATATCGCCCATTCCGCAATATTTTCAGCATGGTCGCCTATTCGTTCAAAGTATTTTGCAATCATAAGCATGTCAACAAGAGCCTCTGCATTTTTGCTTCCGTTCTGTATCGCATCGATAAGTATTTTCTTCGCGGAGAGAAACTGATCGTCCATTTTGTCATCCATTTTAATAACAATATCCGCAGCAGCTATATCCCTGTTGATATACGCATCAACACTGTTCATCACCATGTACACTGCAGTAACTGCCATGTCATTTATCACTGAAACGGACGGTGCATCGGTACAGTCAACCACATATTCTGCAATCTCCGCAATGTCCTCTGCCTGATCACCTATTCGTTCCATATCAGAAATCATCTTAAGTGCGGAAGTAATCATTCTGAAATCTGCCGCAACAGGCTGCTGGTGAACGAGAAGCTTCATGCACAGCGACTCAATATCACGTTCCTTCTGGTCTATGAGCTTTTCTGTTTCAGTTGCTTTGATTTTCATGTCCGGATTGTGTTCAGCCAGACATTTTACAGCAAAGCTGATTGCTTCCTCACAGAGATTTCCCATTTCGGTCAGATATGTATTAAGTCTGCTGAGTTCTTCATCAAATTTGTTTCTCATATCAGCCAAACCTTCCTGTAATATAGTCTTCTGTTCTTTTATCCTTCGGTTTTGAGAACATTATATCCGTATCATCAAACTCCACTACCTCGCCGAGCAGGAAAAATGCAGTTTTATCCGCAATTCTGGCTGCCTGCTGCATATTGTGGGTAACCATGATGATTGTATATCTGTCACGCAGCTCCACCGCAAGGTCTTCAATCTTTGAAGTTGAAATAGGATCAAGTGCGGATGTCGGCTCGTCCATAAGAAGAACCTCCGGCTCAACAGCCAGTGCTCTTGCTATGCACAGTCTCTGCTGCTGACCGCCGCTCATTCCAAGGGCACTTTTTTTCAGCTTGTCTTTGCACTCCTCCCAGATTGCGGCTTTGCGAAGTGAATCCTCAACAATCTCATCAAGCTTCTGTCTTGATTTTATGCCGTGAATTCTCGGTCCGTAGGCAATGTTGTCATAGATACTCATCGGAAAAGGATTTGGCTTCTGAAAAACCATACCAACACGCTTTCTGAGCATGTTTACATCATAGTCCGCATAAATATCCTCGCCGCCCAGAGTTATACTTCCTTCAATTCTGCATCCCTCCACAAGGTCGTTCATGCGGTTGAGTGATTTGAGAAATGTAGATTTTCCGCATCCTGAAGGTCCTATCATTGCGGTAATCTGCTTTTCAGGAAGATTCAGACTGACATTTTTAAGCGCATGAAACTGGTCATACCACAGATTTACATTTTCTGCTTTGATTATATCCATATTATTAAACACCCTTTTTAAGTTTTCCTGCCGCATATTTTGCGGAAAGATTTATCACTAAAGTCAAAATAAGAAGAATGGCTGCAATAGCAAAAGCTGTATCAAAATCTCCTCGTTCCTTAGCATACATGTACAGTGAAACTGTAAGAGTTGAACCAGCTTTTCCCGGCATAAACGCTTCATTCAGTCCGAGAATTTCATTTGCCATGCCGGCTGTGAACAGAAGTGCCGCGCTTTCCCCTACTATTCTTCCCACTGCAAGAATACATCCGGTGACAATACCGTCAACCGTTGAAGGAAGAATGACTGTTCTTATCACGTACCATTTTCCGGCTCCAAGAGCAAGACCGCCCTCACGGTAGCTGTCCGGAACTGTTTTAAGACTTTCCTGTGTTGTTCTGATTACTGTAGGAAGAGTCATTATCACAAGGGTAAGAGCACCGGCTGCAAGACTTGTTCCAAAAGAAAAGAACTGTACAAAGATCAGCATTCCTACAAGACCGTAAATAATTGAAGGAATACCTGCAAGCGTTTCCGTTGCGAGTTCTATCAGTCTTACTGCTTTTTTGTTCTCAGCATACTCGTTGAGATATACTGCTGCTCCCACTCCGGCAGGAATTACTATAACAAGTGTCATAAGAATTATATAGACTGTATTAAGGATATTCGGAAGAATACCTGTTGTTCCTTTAATCAGACTTGGCTTTGAAACGAGAAGCTCTGCGGTAATATTCGGCAGTCCGCGGTAAAGAATACATGCAATCAGTCCGAGCATCAGCGTGCAGATTACTGCAGCCGAACTCCATATCAGTATATTCATAAGCAGATTTTTAATTTTTCTGCTTCCTGCAACATTGTGTTTCATTACTTCTTCTCCTTCTTTACCACCAGATTAAGAACAAGATTTATAGCAAGTATAAATATAAACAGTACAAGTGCAACTGAAAACAGTGCCTTTCTCTGAAGTCCTGATGAATAGGACATTTCACTGGCAACTGCTGTTGTAAGAAATCTTACGCTTCCGAAGAGCTTCGGCATATTCGCCACGTTTCCTGAAACCATCATAACTGCCATTGCCTCGCCTATTGCTCTGCCTGTACCAAGTACAACAGAAGCCAGAATGCCGCTCTTTGCTGCCGGAAGAGTAACCTTGAAAATAGTCTCATTTTTAGTTGCTCCAAGGGCAAGTGAGCCCTCCTCGTATTCACGTGGCACTGCTCTGACTGCTGTTTCAGATACTGAGATAACTGAAGGAAGAATCATAACAGCAAGTACGAGAACAGCAGAAAACAGATTTGCTCCGTCCGGAAGATTAAAGATTTCCCTTACCGCTGGAACAATATATATCATTCCGGCAAGACCGTATACAACTGACGGAATTCCTGACAAAAGATTTACTGCGCTGCTTACTGCTGCTGATGTTTTTTTACCTGCTGTTTTCGCAATAAATACCGAGCACAGTATTCCCAGAGGAACTCCGAGAATTATTGCACCGGCAGTGCCGTAAACTGATGAAAGAATAAACGGTAAAATACCGAACAGCGGTTCAGCAGCTGCTGAAGCCCACACCTTACCGAAGATAAAGTCACCGAAACCTATCTCAGCTATCGCCGGAATACCGGAAACAACCAGAAATCCCGTAATCAGTACTACAAAAGCTACCGCAATAAACCCGCATACCGTAAAGGTCATTTTCATGGATTTTTCAACAAGCTTTGCCCCCGCACGAAGCTTTGGTGCCTTCACTGATACCCCGTAGAGTGCTGCTGCATTATTTTTCAACAGGAACTGCACCTGCCTTCCTGATGTATTCGTCCGCATCCTTACTCATGCAGAATTTATAGAATGCCTGTGCTTCCGAGGAAAGATCCCTGTCTGAAGGCGTTACAAGTACGAAATCACGCTGTATCTTATATGTTCCGTCAAGTATTGTTGCATCTGAAGGTTCAATTCCCTCAACGCTTACTGCTCTCACACTGTCACCTACAGAGGCAAGTGATGCATAACCGATTGCGTTAGGATTTGAGGAAACAGTCTGAACTACGTCACCTGTTGATGTAAGCTCCTGAGTGTACAGGCATTTTTCTGATGTTCCGGTTACTGATTCAAAGCCGTCTCTTGTTCCTGATGCAGCTTCTCTTCCTATGCATACAACCGGTGAATCGGCACCGCCCAGCTCACTCCAGTTTTGAATCTCACCTGTATAGATTTTTGCTATTTCATCCATAGTGAGGTTCTGTACGGTATTTGCATTGTTTACTATTACCGCAATTCCGTCAACAGCCACAACCTCTGCCTTAAGATTTGTTTTTTCCTCATCCTTGAGTGCTCTGCTTGAAAGACCGATATCGCAGCGACCTTCCTTAACGGCCTGGATTCCTGAACCTGATCCTGTCGGATTGTATGTTACCTTTACGCTGCCGTTTTTGTCCATATATGCTTCGCTTAAAAATCCGATTACCTTCTCCATTGAAGTTGAACCGTCAGTTGATACTGTTTTCTCCTGTGTGCTGCCGCAGCCTGTTGCTGCAAATGCTAATAATAATGCTGTTAAACCTGCTGATACTGCTCTGTGTTTCATGATATTAATTACCCTTTCATTTACGGAAACACCGGTTAAATCCGTGCTTCCACATCATTTTGATTTTACATTTTTTTGTCGACATATGTATTATATATCTTTATTGTAAAATCGAAATGCATGTTCATGTAAAACCTGCGCTATGATTTGTAAAAAATTCGTAAAACAGATTCACAGTATTTTGCTTCCGTTTGCAGTAAGTCTGAATTCCGCTCCGAAAAATGCTGCCGCCTGTCTGCACATCTGCATTCTGCCGAGGAAAATATCAAAATATTCATACATAGTGCATATGGATTCATCTATCTGAAGATTAAGTGATATCTGCATTTTTTTTATATTTATCTTCAGCGTGGAATCTGTCACTGCATAGTTTACACGGTCGTGTTTATCAAATTTTGTTCTGTCCTCCTGTGTCACTCTGTTTCTCCGGACATCAGTTTTGTCTGCAATAATAAGCGCTGCTGACACGGCATCATATGCTCCTCCTGTAGACTCATCATGATGAGCAATGGCAGATACAACTGTTATTCTGTCCTCAACAGACAGTTCTGTCTGTTTGAGAAGTTCGCCTGCAAGAACAGCTCCGTACTCAGCGTGAGCTTTTCTGTTGACGGCATTTCCTATATCGTGCATATACCCGGCTATTCTGGCAAGTTCAGTTTCATGTTCCGGATATCCGAACTTCTCCATAATCAGACCCGCTCTGTCAGCTACAAGAAGGGTATGCTTTGTCGAATGATCATTGTATCCGAACACATTAAGAATCTGGTTGCCTTTTTCTATATACTGTTTTATCTCTTTGTTTTTAACTATTTTCTGATAATTGTTTTTCATTTTTTATCACCGCTGTCGCCGAATGAAATTCCCATGCTCACTGCAGCAGTGATTAACTGATGATTTACAGGAACAAGTCCCGGTTTTCCGGCAATATCTGAAAGCTTGTTTTCCGTGATTTTTCCGTTTACAATAGCTGCAGTATAACCGTATTTTCCACGGTAAATCATATCAGAAGCGTGTACACCGAATTCCGTGGAAAGAATTCTGTCGTATGCTGAAGGCGCGCCGCCGCGAAGCATATGTCCCGGAATACAGTTTCTGGTTTCCATTCCCGTCAGGTCCTGAATCTGGTCTGCTATGCGTTCTGAAATACTTCTGAAGTTCTGCTCTCTTCTTTTTAATTCACGCTCTTTTTTCTTCATTGCCGCTTCCTTAATATCCATTGCCCCTTCCGCAACAGCTATTATAGAAAATCTCTTTCCTTCCGAAGCGCGTCTGCAGCAGATTTCACTTATCTTTTCCACATCATACGGAATCTCCGGAATAATAATTGCATCGGCACCACCTGCAACACCGCTGGAAAGAGTCAGCCACCCTGCTTTATTTCCCATTATCTCAACGACGATTACACGTTTATGTGATTCTGCAGTCGAATGAAGAAGGTCAATAACCCCTGCAGCTGTTTCGGATGCCGTATGAAAACCAAATGATACGTCCGTTCCGTATATATCATTGTCTATTGTTTTAGGCAGTGATATGACGTTAAGTCCCTCACTGCTGAGCAGTGAAGCTGTTTTATGAGTGCCGTTTCCTCCGAGAGTCACAATACAGTCAAGCTTCTGCTTTTTATATGTGATTTTCATTGCATTAACCTTGTCTGTGCCGTCTTCTTCAATCACATGCATCATTCTGAACGGTGTGCGTCTTGTTCCGAGCACTGTACCGCCTCTGGTAAGAAGTCCGCTGAAATCCTCCGGATTCATTTCCGTACATTCATTATACATAAGTCCGCTGAATCCGTTATGAATTCCTATCAGCTGAACCTCGTCACCGAATTTTCGGTAACATGATTTTGCAACAGCCCTTATGGTCGAATTAAGTCCGGGACAGTCCCCGCCTGCTGTCAGTATACCTATTCTTCTTTTCAAAATTTTCACTCCCAAATACATGAATATAAGGAAACCCCGGCTTAATCAGTGTTTCCTTACATATTTTATTTTATAGTGAACGTCAAAATAAATTTGACTTTCACTATAATAATTTTATTTATATTGCCTTGCACATCCGACGCCTTCGGCATCTCCGTGCAAATCGGCTAATAGTCAACGACAAAATATTTTTGTCGTTGACTATAATCAGTGCTTCCTTAAAGCATTTTCTTTTTCTTAAAAAATACTATACATGCAATAAGCACGGATGCACTGAGCCCTATTATAAACGGATATCCGTGTTTAAGCTCCGGCATCCCCTCAAAATTCATTCCGTACCAGCTTGTAATCAGCGTCAGCGGGAAAAAAATCGTAGAAATAACAGTGAGT
>JAZUIH010000128.1:0-57013 GCA_045642145.1 Oscillospiraceae bacterium
GGATTTTTAAAAAGCTCCTCCTTTGCCATGTAAGTGCATCTGTTTTTAACCTTAAGTGACAGAAGAACAGGGTCTGCGTATGACCTGTGATTGCAGGCAATGATAAATGTTCCGTTATCAGGAAGATTTTCAACGCCTTCAAAGGAGATACCGTACCACAGTCTGTATGCAAGAGTTGCAGCATGTCTTATAAATCCGTAAAACAATGCTTAAGCCTCCTTTTCCTCTGTTTCTTTTATCATCTTCATAAGCAGTGCGATGACCTCGTCAATTGTCATGTCAGTTGTGTCAACAAGGACAGCGTCATCTGCCTGCTTAAGAGGTGAAACCGCTCTGTTCATATCATTTTCGTCACGCTTTATTATATCAGCAAGAATACTTTCAAAAGTTACACCGTCAGTATCCTTAAGTTCGGCAAATCTTCTTCGCGCTCTTTCCTCTGCGCTTGCTGTAAGGAAAATCTTAAGCTGTGCGTCAGGAAGAACTACTGTACCGATATCGCGTCCGTCCATAATTATATTGTTCTCGGCAGCTATCTTCTTCTGAAGGTCAAAAAGAAATGCTCTGACTTCCGGAATGGCAGAAACCTTTGATGCACCCATGGAAACTTCTGGAGTTCTGATTTTGTCTGAAACGTCCTCACCTGCCGCGATTACCCTCTGCTGTCCGTCAATGTACGCAAGCTTAAGTTCAAGTCCGTCAAGAAGACCGATTACAGCCTGTGTGTCATCAGGCGAAACACCTCTGTTAAGTGCATAGTATGCAACTGACCTGTACAGTGCCCCTGTGTCAGCATATATATATCCGGTATTTTTGGCAACTGCCTTTGCTATTGAACTCTTGCCTGCACCTGCAGGTCCGTCTATTGCTACATTTATCATCATGTGATACCTCTCATTTCTGTATTTTCTGTGTATACGCTTATCAGACCGGTACCCGAATCCGCCGGATATCCGTATGTCAGGCAAATTCCGGCACCGGTTTCTGAGCAAATCAGTACTTCGCTATATATTCATTCCGGCAGTATATCCTGTCGAAAATGCAATCTGAAGATTAAATCCGCCTGTATATCCGTCCGTGTCTATTACCTCACCGGCAAAGAAAAGACCGCTCACAAGCTTTGACTCCATTGTTTTAGGATTAATTTCCTTAACGCTTACTCCACCGCTTGTAACTATGGCTTCCTCAACCGGACGGAAACTGTATATGTCCATTCTGAAATCCTTAAGCAATCTTACCAGCCCGCTTCTCTGAACCTTTGAAATCTGTCCTGCCTTTGTATCTGCTGCAATACCGGAGCTTCTGATAACTGCAGGAATCATCTTTGACGGAAGCAGCTTAACAAGCACACTCCTGAAGTCAGCCTGCGGAGCTTCAGTAAAATCCCTCTGAAGTCTTCTGTCAAGCTTCTCCTCTGTAAGTCCCGGCTTCAGATCAAGGGACAGTGAATATCTTCCCTTTTCCATTTTTCTTATTCTTGAGCTTGCTGTGAGAACAAGCGGACCGGTCACACCGTAATATGTAAATGACATCTCGCCGAGCTCACTGAAAACTTTTTTTCCTCTGTCAAGAAGAGTCAGAGTTACGTTTTTCAGAGCAAGTCCGTTCATATCACTGCAGAAGTCCTGAACTATCTCAAGAGGAACAAGTGAAGGAACAATATCCGTCACTGTATGTCCTGTTTCACGCGCAAACCTGTATCCGTCGCCTGTTGAGCCGGTCAGCGGATATGACGCTCCTCCTGTGGCAATGAGAACAGTCAGTGAGTTGTACTCACCCTTTTCAGTTCTTACTCCGCAGCACACGCCGTCCTCCGTTATAATCCCGGTGACATTTTCACGTATAACTCTGACTCCTGATTTTTTCATCTCACGTTCCAGCGCCGAGACGATATCAGCCGCCTTGTCAGACACAGGAAAAACCCTGTTTCCTCTCTCGACCTTAAGCGGTACGCCTGCATTTTCAAAAAAGTCCATAACATCCTGAGGAGTAAAGTTCGAAAATGCACTGTACAGAAATCTGTTGTTTACTGGAATATTGTTCATAAGCTCATCCGTATCACAGAAGTTGGTTACGTTGCATCTGCCCTTTCCCGTGATGCGAAGCTTCTTTCCGACACGGTCATTTTTCTCGAAGAGCGCAGTGTTTTTTCCCATACGGGCTGCAGTAACCGCAGCCATCATTCCGGCCGCACCGCCTCCGATAATTATACAGTCAAATCTCAATCAGTCTACCGCCTTTTATTTATCAGTTTTTTCGTAAACGTCATATTCATCCCAGAGACGCTCAAGTGTCTCAAAGCTTCTGTTGATGTCCTTCTCCTTCTCAAGGCTTACGGCTGCTATGAGGGCATTTATAAGGCTGAGGGGAGCTGCAAGCGAGTCAGCAAATGAAACCATGCCGCTTCCTGCAGTGAGAACATGGTCAGCATTTCTGGCAATAGGAGACTGAACACTGTCCGTTACGGCAACAACTGTAGCCCCGTTTCCTGAAGCATAGTCCATTGCAATAGTGGTCTGCTTGGAATATCTCGGAAAGCTTATACCTATAACAACATCATCGCTGCCTACACGGAACAGTCTCTGAAGAAGGTCACTGGTGGTTACATTGTTAATAAGCTTGACATCGTCAAATATGATACTGAAATAATATCTCAGAAACTCCGCAAGAGCAGATGCGCTTCTTGATGCAACGATATAGATTTTTTTAGCCTTGAGAATTGCGTCAACTGCACCGGCAAATGCCTCTCTGTCGCCGTTGTCCCTTGTCTCCCTGATGAGCTCAATATCAAGACTCATTACCTTTTCGTACACATCGTTCTTGTCCATCTGCGTACTTGCAAGTTCAATTCGCTGAACAGACGTAAGCTTAGCCTTCATGGCAGTTTTCAGATTTTCCTGAAATCCCGGATATCCGTCAAATCCAAGCTCCATTGCAAATCTTACAACTGTGGATTCGCTCACACCGACAGTCTGTCCCAGTGAAAGTGCTGTCATATATGAAGCCTTCTGATAGTTTTCGAGTATATACTCTGCTATTTTTCTGTGTCCCTTGGACATGGTTCCGTAATTATTTTTTATAGCTGCAAAAACATCAATACTGTTACCCATAAATCATTCCTGCCTGTTCTCTGCCCGCAGCAGCGAAGCAGATTGTTTTTCCGTCGGACTCAGCGATAATGCTTCCCTGAAGATCGGTTCTGAACACCTCAGTTCCGTATTCGGCAAAGCTTTTCATTACCTTTCCTGACGGATGGTTGTATGAGTTCCCTGCACCGCAGGAAACCACTGCATATTCCGGCCTGACAGTTTCAAGAAAGTCACCGCCGGAGGATGTCTGACTTCCGTGATGTCCTGCCTTCAGGACATCTATATCCTCAAGCACTCCGTTTCTGAGCATCTCAGCCTCACTTTCCGATTCGGCATCCCCCGGAAAAAGAAACCTGTTGTTTCCGTGTGTAAGCTCAGTAACAACGGAGTAATTGTTTATATTGTCATACTCGCCGAACGGAGCAAGTATCTCCAGCTCCGATTCGCCA
The DNA here is from genome assembly GCA_045642145.1 of Oscillospiraceae bacterium. Lineage (GTDB taxonomy): Bacteria > Bacillota > Clostridia > Oscillospirales > Ruminococcaceae > HUN007. The sequence goes on from JAZUIH010000128.1 coordinate 3,539, forward strand.
AGGTCAATCTTCATACCCGGATATGCCTCAGTAAGCACAGTTCCGGTATCCTCACAAAGCTTACCAAGCTTTTTCAGGCTGTAAAGCGTTTCCGCATCCCTGCCTTCTGCTGAGATATGCGGCACTATAATCTCTCCTGTATTCGTGCTCTTCAGAACATCCTTAAGACCGCCCGTGTGGTCCGAGTGAGGATGTGTGGCAATAATGCAGTCAAGGTATTCTATGTTCTGGGAGACAAGATATGAAACTACCTTTCCGCCGCTCTCCTCCTCACCTGCATCAATGAGAACTGCATGCTCTCCTGACACGATAAGTGTAGAGTCCCCCTGACCGACGTCTATGAAATGAACTGTCAGTCCGGCTGAAGTAAATGCCGGTGCCCTGAGCCGCAGAAATACCATCATCTGTTCATATGAAACCGGTCCGAAGGTATCCGACAGCGCCATGAGAAGCATAACTGCGAGCGCGGAAACTATGAAAACACTCCTGAGTTTTTTCATTTCTTTTTCTTTCTTCCGCCTTTGTTTTCCCGCTTTCTCTGCGGCTGGCCACCGCGTCCGTGTGGTGCTGATGAACGTGATGAACCGTTCTTCGTTCCTCCCTGAGCCGGTCGTCCGTGTCTGTCCGCTTCCCTTCTCTTCTGCGGCGGGTCATCAGCAACAAGACACTTCGGAGATGTACCTATAAGGTCCCTTCTTCCGATTTTCTTAAGTGCCCTCAGTACAATCTCCCTGTTTTCAGGCTTGAAATACTGAAGCAGTGCACGCTGCATCGCCTTTTCCTCTGGGGTTTTAGGAACGTATACCGGCTCCATTGTATACGGGTCAAGTCCTGTGTGGAACATGCACGTTGATATTGTTCCGGGAGTCGGATAGAAGTCCTGAACCTGTTCCGGATGAATCTTATGCTCCTTAAGGAAAAGTGAAAGCTCAACCGCCTCCTTAAGTGTGCTTCCCGGATGTGAGGACATAAGGTAAGGGATAAGATACTGCTCCTTGTTCATGCCCTTTGTTATATCATAGAACTTCTTCTGAAATACCCTGTACGCTTCAATATGAGGTTTACCCATCCTGTCGAGAACGACTGCGGAGCAGTGCTCCGGGGCAACCTTAAGCTGACCGCTTACGTGGTATTTTATAAGTTCCTTCATAAACTCATCATTTTCGTCCTTTATAAGATAGTCATATCTTATGCCTGAACGGATGAAAACTCTCTTTACTCCTTTGATTTTTCTGAGCTTGCGGAGTATGCCGAGATATTCGGTATGGTCAACAACCAGTGCCTTGCACGGTTCCGGGGCGAGACATTTCTTACCCATGCACAGCCCGTGCTTAAGCTGTTTTACGCAGCTCGGATCCCTGAAGTTTGCTGTGGGTCCGCCGACGTCATGAATATATCCCTTGAAGTTAGGAAGTGTGGTGAGAAGCTCAGCCTCCTTAAGAACTGATTCCTCACTGCGCTTTGAAATTTTGCGTCCCTGGTGGAGAGCAATCGAACAGAAATTGCAGTTTCCGAAGCAGCCTCTGTTGTGTGTTATGGAAAACTCAACTTCCTTTATGCCGGGCACTCCGCCGTCCTTTTCATACATAGGATGATAGGTTCTCGCATACGGAAGACTGTATACGTGGTCCATCTCCTCAGTGGTAAGGCAGTATGCCGGAGGAGTCTGAACAAGCATTTTGTTTCCGTGACGCTGGATAATTGTCTTTCCGTAAACCTCATCCTGCTGGTCGTACTGTATTCTGCACGCCTTTGCATATGACTTTTTATTTTCTCTGACCTGATTAAAGTCAGGACACTCTGCCGCACCGAACGGGGTGTTTACAGGGTCTGTAAGATAGCATATGCCGCGTATATCCGTTATTTCGCTTACTTTCTTTCCGCTCTTCAGAGCATCGGCTATCTCGACAATCTGATGCTCGCTCATTCCGTACATAAGCAGGTCAGCACCGCTGTCCACAAGGATTGACGGACGTACGTCATCATCCCAGTAGTCATAGTGTGCAAATCTTCTCAGGGAAGCCTCAAGTCCTCCTATTGCTATCGGTATATCCCCGAAAATCCTTCGTATGCACTGACAGTATACAATAACCGCCCTGTCAGGTCTTTTTCCTGCTTTTCCGCCGGCAGTATACGCATCGTCTGATCTTTTTCTCTTTGCGGCAGTATAGTGTGCCACCATCGAATCTATGTTTCCGGAGGTAACAAGGAATCCGTACTTAGGTGTGCCGAGCTTTGTAAAGTCACGGTCTGACTTCCAGTCAGGCTGTGCTATTATTCCGACACTGTAACCCCTGTCCTCAAGAACTCTTGATATAATTGATATTCCGAAACTCGGATGGTCAACATATGAATCTCCTGTAACCAGTACAAAGTCAAGCTGACCGATTCCGCGTTTTTTCATATCTTCCCTGCATACAGGTAAAAATTCGTTCAAGAAAACACCTCCAGACTAAATGTTGTTTCCGGATTCTTCATCCAAACGGCGCATCCTGCGCTCTGCCCACTGTGCCTTTGTCATGAGAATCTTTCTTGGCTTTGAACCCTCTGAAGGTCCGATTACGCCGATTTCCTCAAGCTCATCCATGATACGAGCAGCGCGGGCATAGCCGAGCTTCAGCTTTCTCTGGAGAGATGATGTTGAGGCCTGGCCAAGTTCATTTATAATATCTATTGCCTTCTCTATAAGCTCGTCATCGCCGTCAAGAGCAGAATCTGGTTTTGGTCCGGGAGGTCCCTTCTGAGCAGGAACGTTCTTTTCGATTTCCTCCATAATCTCATCGCTGTATTCAGCTGTGGCATTGTTTTTGATAAATGAAACCACTGATTCAATTTCCCTGGTTGAACAGAAGCAGCCCTGAACGCGCACAGGCTTCGGTAAACCGGAAGGCGAATAGAGCATGTCGCCCTGACCGAGGAGCTTTTCAGCACCGCTTACGTCAAGAATTGTTCTTGAGTCAATTGATGACTTTACGGAGAGGGCAATTCGGCTCGGAACGTTTGCCTTGATAAGACCTGTGATGATATCAACTGTAGGTCTCTGTGTCGCAATAATAAGATGCATTCCGGCAGCACGTGCCATCTGTGCAAGACGGCATATCGCATCTTCAACTTCATTTGAAGCTGCCATCATAAGGTCGGCAAGCTCGTCAATCGCTATAACAATCTGCGGCATAGCTTCAACTGTTCCGCCGCTTTCCGCTGCCATCTCATTATATCCCTTAAGGTCTCTTACATTGTTGTCAGCAAAGAGCTTGTATCTTCTGAGCATTTCCTGAACCGCCCAGTTAAGCGCACCGGCTGCTTTTCTCGGGTCTGTTACAACCGGAATAAGGAGGTGCGGAATACCGTCATAGACCTTGAATTCTACTATCTTAGGGTCGATAAGAAGAAGCCTTACCTCATCAGGTGTCGCCTTGTAGAGGATACTCATGATAATAGAGTTTGTACATACAGACTTACCGGAACCAGTTGAACCGGCAATGATAACATGAGGCATCTTTGCAATATCACCGATGATTACATTACCTGCGATATCGCGTCCGACTGCAAATGAAAGCTTGCTCTGCGAGTTCTTAAACTCGTCACTTTCGAGAAGTTCCCTGAGTGTTACTGTATCCTTGGTAGTGTTCGGCACCTCAATACCGACAGCCGGCTTTCCCGGTATAGGAGCTTCGATACGTACTCCTGCTGCCGCAAGGTTAAGAGCTATATCATCCGCAAGATTGGTAATCTTGGAAACCTTGACACCGGGTGACGGCTGAAGCTCATATCTTGTTACCGTCGGACCTCTGTGAACAGCTGAAAGTGTTGTTTTTACACCGAAGTTCTCAAGTGTCTGAAGAAGCTTGGCAGAAGTTTCATTCTGCTCCGCAGCTGCTGAAATGCTTGCTGATGTAAGCTCCCTTGCCTTGAGAAATTCAACCGGAGGATAGTTGTAGCGGTTTTCCGCCGGAAACGTGACCGGTTTGTCCTCTTCCTTTTCTTCATCCGTATCGTTCTTTTCAAGATTGATGATATGTCTTTCGGAAGGCTCTGAAACAGGAAGCGACGGCTCCGGCTCTGTATCGCCGCCGAAAAATGTATTCATCTCATATTCTTCAGTCTGTTTTTTCATTTTCTGATATTCTGAATTCATCTCATCTGTGACAATCGGAATATCGATGGTGTTTGTGTTTGTCTTTTCAACTGACAGATTTTCTGATTTTTCATCAAGAATATCCGTAAGTTCATCAGTATCGGTGTCTGACAGAAATTTCTTTTTGAATGCTTTTTTCAGGTCTGCAAACTTTACCTCAGTATCGATTACAGAAAGCGGCTTTTTCTTTTTTATGTCAAGTTTAATCTCCGCAGGTGACTCTTCTATCTGGTAGTTGGTGCCGGTAATGACTTCGTTCTCATAGCGTTCACGTACTGAGTCATCACTGAGGCTGTGAAAGTAGTCCTTTGCCTTGCCGTAAAGTCCCTTAATCCATGCAAAGAGCTTTTCAACAGTAATGTTTTTCATAAAGAGAATTATCACTGCAAGAGCAAGGAGAATAATAATCTTTGCACCTGTAGGTCCGAGAAGTGATACAAGAGGAACACCGAACACGGCACTTATAACACCGCCGCTCTTCATCAGTATACCGTTCTCATAGAGCGTGGTTATTTTTTCGTCAAAGTCCTCACCCGGTATATCACCGAGAAATACTACCTGTATAATTGATGCTGCAAGGAACAGCAGAAGTGTTCCCTGTATAAGTCTTGATATAATCTTTTCCTTGTTTTTTTCCTTTGAAATGAGATATGATGCATAGAAAAATACAGGAACAACAAGAAATATTGATATGCCGAATACGCCGCGCACAAGATTATGTATCGCAAGCCATCCGTCAGTTCCTGAAATAAATGCCGACAAAGTAATGAGAACTGTCACTGCAAGAAGAATAATTGACCAGAAATTACTGTCAAACAGTCCGGCTGGTTCCGGTTTTTCCTCTTTCTTTTCTGCTCCGCGTTTTCTTTTTTTATTGTCACTGTCCGCTGCGCCGGTTTTTTTATCGTTAAAAGGCATTTTAGCCCTCCTTATATTTTTTAGTGTTTCCTTAATGTTATACTTATTTATTATAACACTTTTACGTATATTAAATCAACTGATTTTTACAGTGTACAGCAAAAGATTTTCAGAACCGGAGAAAAAACGCGATATTTTAAAAATTCAGGGAAATTCATCTGAAAACAGCCTGATTCAGCCCTTAACGATAATTGAGGTTCATCTGAACCTGTGATATAATCAAATTAACTCATAAATGGTTTGCATGATTTTCTGAACAGGTTACAGGACCGTTTATGAAATATGGATGACTTAAGGAGTCTGTATAATGATAAAAACAATACCGGGTACCACACTTGAGTACTCAGAAAAAGTCCGTACGGAAGCCTTTTCGCTTATCTCTCCTATACTTTCAGCAACCGGCGGACTCACACTGTCACAGCTTTCCAAGCTGACAGGGCTCGGAGGTTCAACTATCCAGAACTGGATCAAACGAGGCTGGGTAGTGAATATTCCGGGGAAAAAATACTATGAGGTTCAGGTAATCAGAATTCTTCTCATCAATATGCTGCGGGGTACCATGCAGCTTGAAAACATTGCGGTTCTTATGAATTATATCAACGGCAAGGTTGAAGACACAAGTGATGATATAATTCCGGATATTGATCTTTACAATATTTTCTGCACAATTATCTGTGAGCTTGATGAAAAGAAAATCTACGAATCAGAACCCGTGCGTGCCACTATAAAGGAAATAATCAGGCACAATGACAATTATGTAAAGGAACAGGAAAGCGTTCTTGAAAACACGCTGTTCATCATGACGCTTGCATACCAGTCATCGCTTATCAAGGCTCAGCTTGAGACTGAGTACGAAAGACTTGATATTAAGAAATATAAGATATAAGAAAAGGAGCATTTTTATGAAAGAATATGTTAATTCAGTACAGGTTCAGAAAAAAGCCGGCAAAGTTGTCGGAGGAATAATAGCAGGTGTTGCAGCTGTAATTTTAATTTCAGCATCAGTGGCAATTGTTCCGGCAGGTAATACAGGTGTTGTTCTTACACTCGGAAAGGTTTCAAACACTTCCTTCCAGGAAGGCTTTCACCTTAAGGCACCGTTTGTTCAGCAGGTTGAGGTAATGTCAAACAAGATTCAGGTTTATGAGACAAACGCTACTGCCGTATCGAAGGACCTTCAGTCAGTAAGCAGTAACATCGCTGTAAACTACAAAATCAGCAGCGACCAGAGTGCAAAGATATATCAGACCATCGGACGTGAATACGAAAGCATCATCCTCATGCCGGCTGTTCAGGAAAGCATGAAGTCAGTAACTGCAAAATACACAGCTGAGGAGCTTATTACTGAACGTGCTATCGTAGGCGAGGAAATCAAGAGCACTCTTGAAGCCAAGGTAAGAGACTACGGTATAATCATTGAAAAATTCAATATAGTAAACTTCGACTTCTCAGCTGAATTCAATGCAGCTATCGAAGCAAAGCAGGTTGCTGAACAGAACCTTCTCAAAACCAAAACTGAACAGCAGCAGGCAATCGTAATTGCAGAAGCAGAAGCAAAGAAGAAAACTATCGCGGCTGAAGCTTCAGCACAGGCTACCCTCACTGAAGCAAATGCACAGGCAGAGGCAAACAACCTTCTCAACAAGTCACTCACAGAATATGTCATCAGATACGAACAGATCCAGAAGTGGAACGGAGAGCTTCCTAAAGTTATGTCAGATGCTTCATCACTCATTGATATCGGACTGAATGACTCAGCATCAGGAAATGCACAGTAAGGAACTCTGAATGTCAGGAAAATGCTATATAACCGGCGCAGGCTCACACTATTACAATGATAACTTCACGCCTGAGGCAGACGATCTTGTCATCGCTGCTGACGGCGGATTTATCTTCAACAGTCTGCACGGAATACGAACAGATATCATTATCGGCGACTTTGATTCTCTCACTGATGAATACGGTGCCGAGGCTGAAACAGTCATCAGACTCAATCCTGTGAAGGATGAAACTGATATGCTCAGCGCTGTAAATACAGCAGCTGAAAGAGGGTATACAGAGTTTCACCTTTACGGGGCTTCAGGAGGACGTACAGACCACACCATAGCAAATATACAGCTGCTTAACAGCATAGCAGCACGCGGGATGCGCGGTTATCTCTACTGCGAAAAAGAAATAATGACCGTTATCAGGGACTCTGAGATATGCTTTGACAGTTCCCTCGCAGGTTATATTTCAGTATTTGCTCTTGACACTGTGTGCGAGAACGTAACTGAAAAGGGACTGAAATACGAGATTGAAAACTACCGGATGACAAACAGCTTTCCGGTTGGTGTAAGCAATGAATTTACAGGATGTGCTTCATCCGTAAGTGTCGGAAAAGGATCACTTCTGATAATTTTTCCGAGATACAGTAAATAAAAAAATGCCGGTGCTTTTGCACCGGCATTTTTTTATTTTATAAAGTAATATCAGAATCCGTTAATATGGAGACGTTTCATTATCTCCGGATAGTCCTTGTATGCTACGTCAAGGTCAACATATGCCTTACCGTAATTGTCAGTATCAATTCCGTCCACGTGTCCGTACTGTGAATACTGCCATATACCGCACGAAAGACCAGGTGAAGAAGCATTATAGGCTGCACACCAGATATCGTACTCTGAGCTTATACGGTCAAATTCAAAGTACTTTGACGAGAAGTTTCTGTTTGTGTAGAGCATGGAATAGAAACCGCCGCGCTCTATAGTCCCGAGAAATCCGAGAATTGCATCAGTAGCTCCTCTCCTGTCGTACTGAAGCGGATTACCGCAGTCTTCTATAGAACGATACTCAAAGTCACAGACAACCGGGAACTCCAGCTGATACTGTGATGCGACCTCAAGACATGCATTTGCCTCATCAACAGCCTCACTGTATGAACGTGCATTTGAAAACCAGTAAATGCCGCACGCAAGTCCTGCTTCCTTTGCACCGCTGATATTGGCATAAAAATTCCTGGCAACCGAAGTACCTTCGCCGGCCTTGATAATTACAAATTCAACTCCGGACGCCTTTACTCTTTCCCAGTCAATGTTACCCTGCCACTTTGAAACATCGATACCACGCATCTCACGCGGTTCAGGCATAACAAAATCATCAGCTTCATCTTCACAGTCCGTGTCATCATCTTCATAAACCGGCTCATCAGCGATAACTGTCTCTTCAGTAAGAGGCTCATCAAAAGTATCTGACTGAATTTCTGTTACTGTCGGTTCAGATTCAGGAACCGGTTCAGACTTAATGCTGTCAGCAAGTCTTGCCTTACGTTCGGAAGTAATCTGTTCAACATCCCTGCTGTCAAAAACCCCGTCTCTGTTAACATCAAATCCTGGAAGATAAATTCCGGGAATGACTACGGATGATTTATACTCTGCTGTTTCCCCCGGCTTTGATGCCTGCTGGCATACCGGTCCGATGAACCCGTCTGCGGCTGTTGCCGGATAAACAAATGTCTGTGTTAACCCTGCGCATAAAAACAGTGCAGAGCATGCAGCTGACTTTATTAACCTCATATCTACCATGTTTTTATTCTCCTCTTCGTTAATCAAAAATAAACTATTTCAATTATAACAAACAAACATCCATTTGTCAAGATGATAGTTGTTCAATATATACAAACGTTAAGAAAACGAAACACAGTAGTTAACCTTCGCTGTCAACCGTTAACCTTTATTTCTCTTGAATTCGAGATATTCCTCGTAGGTTCCCATCCTGTCAATAATTCCGTCAGGAGTAATTTCGATAATTCTGTTTGCTACAGTCTGGAGAATTTCATGGTCATGCGATGTGAAGAGCACTACTCCCTTGAATGACTCAAGGCCCTTGTTTACTGCAGTAATACTTTCAAGATCAAGGTGGTTTGTAGGCTGGTCAAGAACAAGCACGTTTGAGCCGAAGAGCATCATTCTTGAGAACATACATCTTACCTTCTCTCCTCCCGAGAGAACATTTACATGCTTGTACACATCGTCTCCGGAGAAAAGCATTCTTCCGAGGAATCCTCTGAGGTAGGTTTCAGTTTCATCATTTGCCGAATACTGTCTTATCCAGTCTACTATAGACATCTCGCAGCCGTCAAAGTAAGCTGAGTTGTCCATAGGGAAATATGATGTTGATGTTGAAACACCCCACTTGAAGCTTCCGGAATCAGGTGTTTCCTCTTCCATGAGGATCTTGAAGAGCATAGTTACAGCTCGTTCATTTTCAGATACAAAGGCAATCTTGTCCTCACGTCCGACGGTAAATCTTACGTTTCTGAGGAGCTCCTCGCCGTCTACTGTTTTGCTGATATCATCAACTGAAAGAACTTCCTTTCCAAGTTCTCTGTCAGGTGTAAATCCGATAAACGGATACTTTCTGCTTGACGCAGGCATCTCTTCAACAGTAATCTTGTCAAGAAGCTTTCTTCTTGATGTAGCCTGACTTGACTTTGACTTGTTTGCCGAGAATCGCTCGATAAATGTCTTGAGTTCCTTAATCTTTTCCTCAGCCTTCTTGTTCTGCTGCTTGATCATGCGCTGGATGAGCTGGCTTGACTCATACCAGAACTCATAGTTACCGACATACATCTTGATTTTTGTATAGTCAATATCAACAATATGTGTGCAGACATTGTTGAGGAAGTGTCTGTCATGGGATACAACAAGCACCGTGCCGAAGTAGTCGGCAAGAAATTCCTCGAGCCATCTGATAGCATCGATATCGAGATGGTTTGTAGGTTCGTCAAGAAGGATTATATCCGGATTTCCGAAAAGCGCCTGTGCAAGAAGAACCTTAACCTTTTCGTTACCGGTAAGAGCTGACATCTGCATGTAAAGCATGTCTTCGGAAAGATCAAGACCCTGGATGAGCTTAGATGCATCTGACTCTGCCTCCCAGCCGTTAAGCTCAGCAAATTCAGCTTCAAGCTCTGAAGCCTTTATTCCGTCTTCCTCTGAAAAATCTTCCTTTGCGTAAAGAGCATCCTTCTCCTGCATTATACTGTAAAGACGCTCGTTGCCCATGATGATTGTATCGAGAACTGTGTATTCTTCATATGCAAAGTGATTCTGTTTGAGAACTGACATACGGGCATCCTTTTTGATTGACACCTCACCTGTTGTCGGTTCAAGCTCACCGCTGAGAATTCTTAAAAAAGTTGATTTTCCGGCACCGTTGGCACCAATAATGCCGTAACAGTTGCCGTTTGTAAATTTAAGGTCAACATTTTTGAAAAGTGTTGATCCGCCAAACTGCAGACTTACATTTGAAACTGTAATCATTTGTAGACTTCTGCCTCCTGAAATATTATTTTTGGGTGAAAAGACACCTAAGTTCTATTATAACAGTATAATAAATTTATTTCAATTCATTATGCGTACGAATTAAACTGCGTAAAATCTTTGTTTTTGGGCACTTAGCATCAGTGAAAAATAAAATTCATTTCAAAACTTACTTTTTTCACAAAAACTATTGACAATTTAATATCTGCATGGTATAATAATAACAACAAACAGATAGTTCTCCCGATTATCTGTTTATAACATCGAAATTTTCATCAACATTTCTAACTCTTTTTTCATCATTTTTCTTCTTTTTATGAAGAAAAGAAAATCACACAGATTCCCCTCTGTGTGATTTTTTTTGCTTATTTTCTTTTGTTGGTATCAAGGAGCTCCCCTGCGTTTCTGAGCATGAGCTCACTTGGGTTTTCACCGCTCATTATTCTTGCGACCTCCCTGATTCTGCCCTCACGGTCAAGCCTTGTTACGTCAGTGGCAGTTCTGTCACCTGCAGTTTTCTTCTCTATAAGAAGATGATTGTCAGCCATTACAGCTATCTGCGAAAGATGCGTTACACAGAGAACCTGTCTGTGTGAGCTGATCTCCTGGAGCTTTGTGCCTATTTTCTGGGCTGCACGTCCGCTTACACCGGTATCAATTTCATCAAAAATGAGTGTAGGGATATCATCCTGATCAGCAATTACAGTCTTCAGAGCAAGCATTATTCTTGAAAGCTCACCGCCTGATGCAATCTTTGAAACAGGCTTGGGATCTTCTCCCTTGTTGGCAGAAATAAGAAATTCAACAGAATCCATACCCATTGTTGAAAGCTTGCCTTTCTCATGTTTAACTTCAATTACTACGTTAGGCATATCAAGGAACCTGAGTTCTTCAGTTACACGCGAAATAAACTTTTCGGCAACTGCGCTTCTGTACTCAAAGAGCCTTTTCGCTTTTCGCGTTGTTTCCTCAAGCAGCGACTCCTTCTGTGCCTGAAGCTTTTCAGTCAGCTCGGAGCTGTTTTCCATATTGTAAAGCTCTTCGGACGCTTCCTCGCACATTGCGATAATCTCGTTAAGTCCGCGGCTGTATTTTCTCTTAAGTGTATTGATTGTCTCGCGTCTTGAGGATATGGTTCCGTATGTTTCCTCACCAATCTCCAGTGATGATGCGCAGTGGGAAAGTTCGGATGCGATATCAGAAAGCTCAATATTGATTGATCTGATTCTTTCAAGCAGCACTGCTGCCGGAGAATACACGTCCATAACACCTTCAAGAAGAGCTTCTGTATCGTTAAGTCCTGAGACTATACAGTCACTGTCGCTGCTTATACATTCCTTTGATGCCTGAAGCGCCCTGATTATCTCAGTGCTGTTTCTGAGCATAGTGTACTCTTCCTCAAGCTGGATATCCTCATCCTCTTCAAGCTCAAGAGGCTCAATTTCATTTACAACTGATTCAAGGTAAATCATGCGTTCAGCAGCTGACTGCTGAAGCTTTTTCATTTCAGCAAGCTTTCTTGCACACTGCTGAAGCTCTCTGAAGCTGCTGCGGTAATCCTCAAGGTAACTTCCGTCACCGCCGAAACGGTCGAGTATGGTTATATGTCTCTCAGGGGCCATCAGTATCTGGTTGTCATGCTGACCGTGAATATTAATCAGCATCTCACCGAGCTCGCGGAGAACTGAAACTGTTGCCGCACGGTTGTTTATTCTCGCAATGCTTCCTCCGTCAGCGCTTATCTCTCTTGTTACTGTTATCTCATCGTCGGAGTAGTTTATTCCAAGCTCGTCAAGCTTGTTTTTAACATTTTCAGAGAGATTTGTGAAAAGAGCTGTTATAACCGCCCTGTCACTGCCTGTTCTTACAATATCTTTTGTAACACGCTGTCCGAGTACCGCATTGATTCCGTTGATAAGAATCGACTTTCCGGCACCGGTTTCACCGGTAAAAGCATTGAAATTTGCCTCAAGCGGAATAACTGCATTTTTTATTACCGCAAGGTTTTCAATATATAGTTCCCTAAGCAAAATCATTCCTCATTTCTTTTTTGTTTTTCTCATTTTTTCCTTGTGTATCTCCGACAGTCTGATATCAGCCTGTCATTTTCTTGATTGTCTGCATAAATACTCTTGCGTTTTCCTCGTTTTTCAGAAGGATAAAAATCGTGTCATCCCCGGCGATAGTTCCGAGAATCTGGGAGTATCCCATTGAGTCTATCATGGCGCAGGCTGCCTGTGCCATACCTGTATGGCATTTGATAACCACTATGTTCATAGCGTAGTCAACACTTGTTATAGTCTGCAGAAGCAGATTTGAAAGCTGTGCATCACTGCTTCCGGACTGTATGTACCTGTACTTTCCGCTGTCTGACATTGCCTTGACAAGTCTCAGTTCCTGTATATCCCTTGAAACAGTAGGCTGAGCCACGCTGAATCCCTCACCGGAAAGTGCAGCAAGAAGTTCCTCCTGTGTCTCTATATCGCGGGAGGATATAATCTCAAGAATCTTCCTGTGTCGTTTGCTTTTCATTTCAGTTTCCCTTCAGTGACCTCATCAGTTTTCTGTTCAGTGAGTCATAAAATGTTATACCTGTCATATCGATGAGCTTTATCTTGCATGAAGACTTTCTTATAACAAGACGGCTCTCCTTAGGCAGTGTAACCGGTTCGTTTCCGTCGGCCGACAGTCCCACCCTTACCTCATCAGATGAATGATGCACAAGCGTTATTACACTGTCAGCATTGAAAATCATAGGTCTTACGAACAGTGAATGAGGACAGATAAGATTCATCTCGAGGCACTCAAGCTCAGGCTCGATTATCGGGCCGCCGGCTGAAAGTGCATAGGCAGTGGAGCCTGTAGGTGTACTGAACACCGCACCGTCGGCAAGATAGTTGCCTATGAGATTGTCACCGACGTATACGTCAAATTCTATTATTTTTGAATATCTGCTCGATACAACGACGTCGTTAAGCGCACGGCGTATGCATTTTTCGTTTTCATCCTCATACTCAGCTGCAAGCAGCATACGCTCCGATATCCTGTAGTTACCGGTAAAGAGATTTTCAAGAACTGAAAGTCCGTCCTTTTCAACTGACGCCATAAATCCGAGACGGCCGGTGTTTATACCGAGAAGTCTTGTATCAGTCCCCGTCATGGCGGCAGCGCACTTGAGAATTGTTCCGTCTCCGCCTATGGCAATTGCAATGTCAGCCTCAGCTGCAAGCTGTGTAAAGCTGCCGTAGCCAACATAGTCAAGCTCTCTGAAGGTCTCAGCATAGGAACTGTCCATTGAAAGCTCTGCTCCGAGTTTGTTTAGTATAGTGCACACCTCAAGTGTGCAGCTGTATGCGTCTTTTTTCTGTAGATTAGGAAAGATTACTATTTTCATTTTACTGCTTCCTTAAAGCTTCCTTCACAAGTTCATCTGTACTGAATACAGCAGACAGACAGCCTTCCGTCCTGTGTTTCAGATACATAAGATATTCGGAATTTCCTGTTCCGCCCTTAACCGGTGAAACACAGATTCCTGATATGCAGAATCCGCACTGGTCTGCAAACACTGTTATCTCAGATATAACCTGTCTGTGAACCTTCGGATCCTTTACTATACCGTTTTTGTTAAGCCCTGACTTTCCTGCTTCAAACTGCGGCTTTATAAGCACAACCGCAGAGCCGCCGTCCGCAAGAAGCTCCTTTATCTTCGGCAGAACAAGCTTAAGAGAGATAAAGGATACATCAGTTGCTATAAACGCAAGGGGCTTGCTGAAGTCAGAAACCACCGAATCACGTATATTTGTTTTTTCCATATTGATAACGCGGCTGTCATCAAGAAGCTTCGGGTCAAGCTGACTGTGTCCCACATCAAGCGCAAAAACAAGTGACGCTCCGTTCTGAAGCATACAGTCAGTAAAACCGCCGGTGGACGCACCGATATCAAGACAAACCGCGCCGTTTATATCTATTCTGAATTCATTCAGCGCCTTTTCAAGCTTAAGTCCTCCCCTGCCGACATAACCGTGAATATCACCTGTAATTTCTATTACACTCTCTTCACTGACTGAAGCAGCAGGTTTGCTGCACTGTTTTCCGTCAACAGTAACGTTTCCGTTTTTTATAAGCTGTCTGGCGCGTTCACGGCTTTTACAGAGTCCCCTCCTGAAAAGCTCCGCATCAAGTCTGATCTCAGCCATATCAGTTTTCTCCGGCAAGGTCATCTCTTACCTTTGCAGCTATAGAATCAGTATCGAGTCCGTACTTTTTCATCTGACTGTTTACTGAAGCCTGCTTTACAAATCCTTCAACGGCAGTAATGCTGAAACTTCCCCTGAAGCCCTTTTCAGCCGCGGCAGCAAGAAGATGCTCAGCTATACCGCCGTGCTTCATGCCTTCCTCAAAGAAATATACACGGCTGTACTTTGAGAGCTCTTCAGTCATCTCATCTGACAGCGGCCAGATTTTGTTAAGCTTAAGAACGTCACAGCTTATCTCATATTCATTTTCGAGCACTGAGGCTGCTCTGCGTGTATTTACTGCCACACGGCCGTAGCTTACAAGGAGAGTATCCGAACTGCTTCTCTTTTCAATTGTATAATCCTCAAACTCTGTCTGACCGGTTTCGGCACTTGAATCCTTTCCTCTCGGATATCTCAGACACACAACACCTTCGCAGCTGTCAACAGCCTGCTTAAGGTCATATCTGAGCTCTTCATAGCATGAAGGAGAGAAAACGGTGATGCCCGGAAGTGAAGTGAGCATTGACACATCAAAAAGTCCCTGATGGGTTTCTCCGTCCTCACCAACAAATCCGGCTCTGTCTATGCCTATTACCATGTGCTGTTCTGAAAGTGCGGCATCATGGAAAAGCTGGTCATATGATCTCTGAAGAAATGATGAATACACTGCAAACACAGGAATATATCCCATTGACGCAAGTCCGGCACAGCAGGTTACCGCATGCTGTTCGGCAATTCCAACGTCAAAAAACCTCTCTCTGAAATCCTCGGCAAAGAACTGTAGTCCTGTTCCGTACTTCATAGCAGCCGTAACCGCACATATCCTGTCATTTTCAGCACCCATTGCAGCAAGTGCTCTTCCGAATTCGGAAGAAAAAGAATCAGCACTGCTGACTTCCGGGTTTCCTGTAGCTATATCAAATCTTGAAATACCGTGGTACTCGCCCGGATTTTTTTCAGCCGGTGCGTATCCCTTGCCCTTGGTTGTGTTTACGTGCACAAAAACCGGCCTGTGCATTGCCTGTGCAAGCCTGAGCACCTCCTCAAGCTCATCAATGTCGTGTCCGTTCACAGGTCCGAGGTATTCAAAGCCAAGGTCCTCAAACATTGTGTTTCCCTTGAGAACAACGCCCTTGATTGCTGTCTTTGACGCACTGAGTACCTTGCTGATCGGCTGACCGACAACAGGGGTTTTCCTGAGCACCTGGTCAACAGCCGTCTTGGTGTTCTTGTAGCTCTCCTTGTTTCTTATGCTTGACAGATACTTTGCAAGCGCACCGACGTTTCTGGAGATTGACATATCATTATGATTAAGAATAACTATAAGATTGGTCTGGCTTTTTCCTGCGTTGTTAAGTCCCTCATATGCCATTCCGCCGGTAAATGCACCGTCACCGATAACCGCAATGGCATGATTGTTTCTGTTTTCAAGCTTCATAGCCTCAGCAATTCCGCACGCAACGGATACAGAGGTACTGCTGTGGCCGCTTACAAATGAATCGTGTACTGACTCATTAGGCTTAGGAAATCCGGAAAGCCCGCCCTCCTGCCTGAGAGTTGAAAAACGGTCAAGTCGTCCTGTTAGTATCTTGTGTGTATAAGTCTGATGACCAACATCCCATACTATCTTGTCCTCCGGAGAGTTGAATACCCTGTGCAGAGCAAGTGTAAGCTCAACAACACCAAGATTGGACGCAAGATGTCCGCCTGTTTTTGAAACTGTCTTTACGAGAATGCCTCTTATCTCTCTGCAGAGCTCTTTGCACTCGTCGGATGTAAGCTTCTTCAGGTCGGCCGGAAGATTCATTTCCTTTAGTTTTATATCGTTCATACTGACAGTCCTTTATTTTAACGGAATAAGAAATGCAACAGCTGCGCCCACGATGGCGCCTCCGATAACCTCAAGCGGAGTGTGTCCGAGAAATTCGTTGAGGTCCTTTATTCCGACTTTTTCTGAATTCTGTTCATTTATTCTGAAATTAAATAATCTGTTGATTGTATTAAGTTCCCTTGCATGAAGTCCTGCAGCGTGTCTGACGTTCATGGCGTCATATATTACCACGGCAGAAAATACTGCAGCAAGTCCGAAAACCGATGATCCTGTCCCCTCAGCACGTCCGACTGCGATAAGGGACGAGATAACCATAGCGGTATGTGAGCTCGGCATCCCGCCGGCACCTACAAGTCTCTCTGGAACAAACCTGTTGCTGCTTACAGCGTGAATAACGGTTTTCAGTATCTGAGCAGCAAGCCATGCAAGTGCTCCGGTGACTATAACGTGATTTATCATTATTGTATACTGTATCCCGGTCCGTCCCGGGAATTCCCCCTGTTTTAGTACTTTCTGTCCAGAAGCTCCATAGTAAGAGCCCTGAGAAATTCGCTGTCCTCAAAAGAGTCAAGAATATCAAGAGCTTCGCGTGAAATACGCTCTGCCTCTTCCTTCGCCCTTTCTATTCCCATAACAGTTACAAATGTTGTTTTGTTGTTTTCAGCATCGCTTCCGACCGGCTTGCCGAGTTCCTCAGTAGTCGATACAACATCAAGTATGTCGTCAATTATCTGGAAGGCCAGACCAAGCTTTGCTGCATACTCGTCAGCAAGGCTGATTTTTTCTTCATCCGCTCCGGCTGCTATGCATCCCATACGGCATGCTGTTCTGATAAGCGCACCGGTCTTAAGGGAATACATGTATCTGAGGTTAGCCTCATCAACGTCATCTCTTGTTTCATTGTCCATATCTATGACCTGTCCGCCGATCATACCCTGCGCAGCTGTCGCACGTGCAAGATCGGATACAAGCTTAACCTTTCTGTCACTGTCAAGTGCAGTGTCGTCAGCTATAACCTGAAAAGGAAGCACGGCAAGCGCATCGCCCGCGAGAATGGCCTCTGCCTCGGTAAATGCCCTGTGGCATGAAGGTCTTCCCCTTCTGAAATCGTCGTCATCCATAGCAGGAAGGTCGTCATGTATAAGGGAAAATGTGTGAATCATCTCTATTGCCGCTGCAGGTGCATATGCAAGTTCAGGCGCACCTCCGCAGATTCTGCAGAACTCAGTCACAAGCACAGGACGGATTCTCTTTCCGCCTGCCTCAAGCGAATAGCGCATTGCTTCGGTAAGTCTGTTCTGTGCTGCATTTCCTGAAGGATCCTCTGTATATCTTCTGATATTGTTCTCAATCTGTGAAATATATGAGGACATTCTTTCCTTATGCTTCTGTTCCATTGTTTTCACCAGCCATAGTTATTTTTAGTTTTGCTTCCTCAATCTCTTTTCTGCAGTCAAGGGAAAGCTTCATGCCCTCGCCGTAAAGTACGACTGCCTGATCAAGTGAAAGCTTACCGCTTTCAAGCGCGGAAACTATCTTTTCAAGTTCCTCAAGTTTCTTTTCAACTGCCATTTTTCTTTAACTCCGTATCTGTAACAGATGCAAGTGCCGAACCGTCAGCAAATTCAATTCTTATGCTGTCCCCGCACATGACATCTGATGCTTTCATTACTATACTGTCGTTTTTATATACAACCGAATACCCTCTCCTGAGAACCTCAAGCGGATTAAGCATTTCAAGCCGTGAAATTCTGTCAGCAAGGGCTGAATCATATTTTTCAGTAATACGTTTTACCGCAAATTCAAGGCGCCTTGTCTTAAGGTCAAGCTCTGACCTGTTTTTTTCAAGAAGCATCTCAGGAGAAAGCTTCTGAAGACGTTCCGTAAGTGATGCAAGCCGCGCGTCAAGGCGGCGTGTGAATATTTCGAATGAACTGCGTATATTCATTTCCGCAGCACTGATTCGCTTTTTCAGCTCGCTGATATCAGGAACTGCAAGCTCTGCAGCTGCAGAAGGTGTCGGCGCTCTCATATCCGCCGCAAAGTCCGCTATAGTGAAGTCCGTTTCGTGGCCTACCGCACTTATAACGGGAGTGTTAAGATGATATATATAATATGCAAGCTGTCTGTCATTGAATGCCGCAAGGTCCTCATAGGAGCCGCCGCCCCTTCCGACAATAATTACGTCACAGTCCGAGCAGTCAGCAATACTGAGTGCCCGGCAGAGTGATGCCGGGGCATCCGCCCCCTGTACCAGTGAAGGAAATACCATAAGCTCCGTAAGCGGATACCGCCTTGATATGATGTTTATCATATCCTGGAGAGCTGCCCCATTCTCTGAGGTTACAACC
This sequence comes from Oscillospiraceae bacterium, assembly GCA_045642145.1. GTDB lineage: Bacteria > Bacillota > Clostridia > Oscillospirales > Ruminococcaceae > HUN007. The sequence goes on from JAZUIH010000128.1 coordinate 22,318, forward strand.
CCGACTCTCCGCGGAAATTCAGGCAGAGGCTTTTTGTGTTCCGCATCAAAAATGCCCTCTGCAGCAAGCTCCTTCTTCAGCTTTTCAAACTCAGCCTGAAGGCTTCCGGCGCCCTCAGGCATCATGTCAGTAACGTAGAGCTGATATACGCCGTCTCTTTCAAACACTGAGACATATCCCATGGCAATTACGCTCTGTCCGTTCTCCGGCACAAACTTAAGTCCTGCCGCATTGCTTCTGAACATAACAGCCTTGAGAAGGCTGTCACTGTCCTTAAGCGTAAAGTACATATGTCCTGAATTTCTGAAATTTGAAATCTCGCCCTTTACAAGAAGGCCCCTCAGCTGCTGGTCTTCTTTTATTTTGTATGAAATGTATCTGTTTAGCTGGGAAACTGTCAGTACGTTCAAGTTAGTAGTTCTCCTGATTTTAATTTTGCGTAAACAGCAACTCCTGCTGCATTGTCACATGAAAACTGCGGCTCTGCAAAATACGCGTCAAAACTTTCCTCAAGCCTGTTTCTGATTATTCTGTCGGACATTACGCCGCCGGCAAATACCACCGGCATATCCCCGAACTTCTGAAGCGCTGCCTCTGTCATCGCCTTTACTGTTTCACAAATAAATGAAAGGCAGAAAAGTGCAATATCTTCGTACGGCTCCCCGTCGTTTTTCATTTTTATGCATTTGTTTTCAAGACCGGAAAGTGAGCAGTCAGTGCCCTTTATAACCGGCTTAATCTTAAACTTCCTGCTGCTGCGGGCTGCAAGCTTTTCAAGCTCAGCACCGCACGGAAAATCAAGTCCGAGCATAACTCCTGCCCTGTCCACCGCCTGTCCGGCCTTAAGGTCAAGGGAGGTACCTGCTTCAGTGATTCTGATTATCGTCTCCCTGTCAGGTTCGCAGAGCAGGCAGTCTGTAGTTCCGCCGCTGACATGGAAGGCAAGAAAACGCCTGCTCACAAGGTCAAGCCTGCCGGCCGAATAAAGAGCAGCCATTATGTGTCCTGTCTGGTGTGACGTTGTGTACACAGGAACACCTGTTGCTGCTGAAAGTGACCTTGCAAGACCCTCACCGCAGAGAAAACAAGGCATGTATGAGCCATCGGAAAGACGTGGCTTAACTGATACACCGATTGCATCGGTTATTCCTTCAAACTTCAGTCCCTCCATAAGCTCCGGGAGCTGTCTGGTATGATGAAAAACAGCATCACTCTGTCTGAGTCCGAGACTTCCGGGTGCTACCGGCAGAAGCTTTTTCTGCTGCTGCATCTCTCCTGTAATACTGTCAAAAAGCGCAACCGAAGTGGTATAGTTGCTTGTGTCTATACCCAGATAAAGAGACATTATTCGTTTCCGCCTTCGCCTTCAATACTTCTTGTGTATGTACCGAGAATACCGTTTACAAATGAAACATCTTCCTTATATGAATAGTTCTGAGCAAGGAGTACGGCTTCGTGAACTGCTGAGTTCATCGGAATCCTGTCGTTGTAAAGAATCTCATAGAAAGCGATTCTTAATATTGCAACGTTAATCTTTGCTATACGTGACAGTACTCTCTTTTTGCTGAACTTTGAAATCATTCCGTCAAGTTCTTCTGACTTTTCAAGAATGTCAGTTACCATCTGCTTAACTTCGTCATTGACAGGTACTTCATCAATACCCTCTGCCATTTCGAAAAGTTCTTCGACAGGATCATCTCTGAGCAGTGATTCGTAAACAATCTTGAATACGCTGTCTCTGATATCTCTTCTTGTCATTTTTTCTGCCATCTTAAAAACTCCTTTTACTTCTTTTCTGCTGAAACAGGCCACTGAAGCCGCAGAATACCACAATAAAATTAATCCTTTATATTATAACATTTTCCATTGATTATTACAAGCATTCTCAGCAAAAAAACAGCCGCAGCAGAAATCTGCCGCGGCCGCCCGGTAATATGTTTTTCATTATCCTTCCCTTACGGAAGAATCATTTCTCTTTGAACTGAGAATAACCACTGATCTCGGCCTTACAACTATGGTGTTGTCGTGACGTTCAGTGAGTGTGTTGTAGTCTGTATTTTCCACATGGTCATACCATGTGTCCATGGCTACGCTCCAGGTAAATCCCTGCGGAAGTCCCGGAAGAGTCATGTTCTGGTTTTCCCAGAATGTATTTATGCAGATGAGGATGAAGTCATCCTCAGTGTCGTCTGTTGTACGTCCTGAATACATTATTCCGATAAGTCTCGTGTCATGGTTGAAGGTCTCGTTCCATGCAGAACCGTTATGCACGCTTATATCAGGATATCCGCATGTGGACTGGTTGGTTTTTCTTCTGATTACGTTGTGTGTCATTCTGAACTTAATCATGAATCTGCAGAACTCAAACATATCCTTATACTGCTCAAGTCTGCTCCAGTCAAGCCATGAAGTGATGTTGTCCTGACAGTATGCGTTGTTGTTTCCGAACTGTGTGTTGCAGAATTCGTCACCCGCAAGGAACATCGCAGCACCACGGCTGCACATAAGTGTGGCAAAGGCATTTTTTCTGAGACGTTTTCTGAGTGAAAGAACGGTTGCATCATCTGTTTCACCTTCGATACCGCAGTTCCAGCAGTTGTTGCTGTTGTCACCGTCAGTATTGTTCCAGCCGTTCTTCTCGTTGTGCTTCTCATTGTATGCGTAGAGGTCGTAGAGGGTAAATCCGTCATGACATGTAATGAAGTTTACTGATGCGTTGTTTCCTCTGTGATCAGGATTGTAAAGGTCCCTCGAACCTGTGATTCTTGTTACCGCATTCTTTGCCATGCCGCCGTCACCCTTCAGGAAGCATCTGAGGTCATCACGGTACTTGCCGTTCCACTCAGCCCATCTCTTCCATGCAGGGAAGCTTCCTACCTGATAGAGTCCGCCTGCATCCCATGCCTCAGCTATAAGCTTAACCTTTCCGAGAATCGGGTCAAATGCAAGAGCTTCAAGTATAGGAGGATTTTTCATCGGTGAACCGTCTTCGTTTCTTCCCATGATAGCTGCAAGGTCAAAACGGAATCCGTCAATACGGTAGTCAATAACCCAGTGTCTCAGACAGTCGAGGATAAACTGGTGCACAATCGGATGATTGCAGTTAAGTGAATTTCCGCATCCGCTGAAATTGTAGTAGTGTCCGTCCGGAGTCAGCAGATAGTAGATGTTGTTGTCAATTCCCTTGAATGAGAACACAGGCCCTCTCTCATCGCCCTCTGCTGTATGATTGAACACAACATCAAGGATAACCTCCATACCGTTCTCGTGAAGTTCCCTGATAAGTGTCTTGAGCTCTCTTCCCTCGTGGTTGTGCTCACGCTCGGAGGTATATCCGGTGTTAGGAGCAAAGAAGCAGACTGTATTGTATCCCCAGTAGTTGTAAAGAGTATTGCCGTCAACAACACGGACGTCTTCCATCTCATCAAACTCAAAAATAGGCATAAGCTCAACGGCGTTTACACCGAGCTTCTTAAGGTAAGGAATCTTTTCCTTTATACCCGCAAATGTTCCTCTCCGGTTCTCCTTTACGCCTGATGACTTATCGTATGTAAAACCGCGGACATGAAGCTCATAGATAATCAGGTCACGGAAACGGAGATGCGGCTGCTTGCAGTCACCCCAGTCAAACGTATCATCAACGACTCTTGCACGGTAAACGTTCTTTTTCTGTTTTCTCTTGACACCCCATTCGGCCTGTCCTGTAACTGCTCTTGCGTACGGGTCAAGGAGATACGCCTCCTTGTTGAATATAAGGCCCTGCTTCTTGTCATAAGGTCCGTCCATGCGGTATGCATATTCAAACTCAGTAATGTCAATATCGAAAACTATCATTGAAAATGTGTTTCCTACCCTGTATGACTCAGGAAACGGAATAATAACAAAAGGCTCTGTCTCATCCCTTCTGAAAAGAAGAAGCTCGCATGATGTCGCGCTGAATGAGTGAATTGTAAAATTTACTCCGTTCTGTATTGCCGTTGCTCCGTTGATAAGATAGAAGCCCGGGCGCACCTTGTAGCCGTTGATTTCGTGGATAGGAAGCAGTGGCTCCTTTACATTTGCAATTAAGTTTTTCATAATATTTAACCCCTTTTCATATTATTGTTCTTCTGCCAGATACATTACCCCGGTAAAAGGCGGAAGATGAACAGTGACACGTGAATAATCCTCATCACTGTTATAGTAAACAGCAGGAACATCATCCCCCCTGCGGGTTGTTCCGCTGTAATAGTCATAGTCGCTGCTGATAAGCTCAGTTATCTTTCTCTTTCCCTGAAGATTGAAAACATAGTCACTGTAGTCATTATCAGAAAAATTAAAGGCTGAAACTATTTTCTGTTTTCCCATGCCGGTTTCGAAAATATACACCGACATATCCTTTGCATATGAATCAATCCATCTGAAGTTTCTGTCGTTAAGTTCATTTTCGTACAGTGCCTCATTTGATGAATATATTCTGTTAAGATCAGTAAAATAACGGTGGAAGCTGTCATGAAGCGGATACTTCAGCATGTCCCAGTCCTGCTCGCGCTTTTCATCCCACTCGCGGAACTGGGCTATTTCGTTGCCCATGAAGTTAAGCTTCTTTCCCGGATGAGCAAACATGTACATAAACAGTGCTCTTGCCTGCGGAAACTTTTTGTCGTAATCGCCCCACATTTTCTGGATTACCGTTGCCTTGCCGTGAACAACCTCGTCGTGTGAAAACGGAAGGATGAAATGCTCGCTGAAAAAGTAGTCCATGGAAAAAATGAGCTCATAGTAGTGGTCAGGTCTGTACTTCGGAGGCACCTTAAAGTACTCGAGAGTGTCGTTCATCCATCCCAGGTCCCACTTGTAGTCAAATCCGAGTCCGCCGTATTCGGCAGATGCCGTTACCTTGATAAATGATGTACTGTCCTCAGCAATGAGCATTGCTGTCGGATGCAGTCTGTGAAGTCCGGTGTTCATCGATGCCATAAATGAAACGGCATTTTCATTTACTCCCCTGGCCGGGTCACCGCACCAGTAAATTGCGCGGCTTATGGCATCCATACGGATACCGTCAAAGTGATATTCCTTAAGCCAGTAGTTAGCACATGACTGAAGGAAGCATGCTACCTCCCTGCGTGAATGGTTGAAGTTCAGCGTACCCCACTCACTGTTTCCCACGTCATTGTTCGGCAGGTTGTAGAGGTCAGATCCGTCGTAATAGTTAAGTCCGTATCCGTCAACGGCAAAGTGAACGGGAACAAAATCCATTATTACGCCTATGCCGTTTGAGTGACATTTGTCAACAAGCTCCATAAGCTCCTTTGCTGTACCGTATCTTGAAGTCGGGCTGTAGAAGCCAGTGTTCTGGTAACCCCAGGACTCATCCGCCGGATGCTCGGAAAGCGGCATGAACTCTATGTGTGTAAAGCCGTTTTCCTTAACATAGGAAACAAGCCTGTCTGCAATCTCTGAATAGGTATACCATCCGTTTTCGTTGTCAGGGTTTGTATGCCATGAGCCGAGGTGAACCTCATAGATGCTCATCGGAGAATTGTAGTTTCTGGTACGTTTTTTCATCCACTGGCTGTCGTGCCATTCAAATCCGCCAAGCTCCGTTATAACAGACGCATGGGCCGGACGAAGCTCCATACCGAAGCCGTATGGGTCACAGTGGTCCACAACGTTTCCGTCGCTGTATGTAATCTGAAACTTGTAAAGATCCCCCGGCTTAGCTGTATCCGAAATAAATGAAAATACCCCGCTCCTGCCGCTCTGGGTCATTTCATTTCCGCGCCACCCGTTGAATGTACCTATTACCTTTATGTTTTCTGCATTGGGAGCATATGTTCTGAAAACAGTTTTTCCGTTTTCTGAGTGAGCTCCGAAAAACTCATATGCATCAAATGCCTTCCCGTCGTAAAAATCCTGTAATATCATAAATAAGTCGCCCCTTTGTTACCAGCCGGTTTCCTCATCAGATGAAGACGCGTTATCTTCATTTTCAGAAGGCTCAGGCTGCGAATCTGATTCCTGTCCGGAACTGTCAGCCGGCTCTGCGGCATCTGCAGGCACAGCAGCTGTATCTGTGTCCGAAGATGTAAGTCCCTCAGTAGCTGAACTGAACATGTAGAGATACGAATCATCAAAATCAGGTGAAAGCTCAGGAATCCTGAGTGTCACTATAAATCCGTCTGCATTGTTTCCGGAAATAGTGTATTCCCACTGATTGTCCCTGTTTTCAAATGCTTCGTACGGAATAGGTATCTCAGTTTTTTCAGTGTCTGATGCCGGAACATAATATATTTTGTAGAATTCACTGTCTGAAAACTTATACTCAAGTGCATTTTCAAAGGTGAAATCCTTAAGAAATCCGATATACTGCTCGTATGCAACACCCATCCTTTTCACAAGGGATGCGTGTACCGGTCCGATATATCTGAAGTGCCATGACTCAGCCATATATCCTGTGATATGCCTGTTCTGTTCGGTATATCTGAGAATCATACCGAATCTGTCTGCGTTGTCATAAATCCATGAATACTCGCCCTCGTTTCTGAGTGCAGGATATTCATAGCCGTCATCAACCGCGAAGTCCATTGCATAGCCGGTATGATGCTCACTGTTTCCGGGAGGTGCTACAAGCTCCGAATAGGAAAGACCTGTCATCTCCATATCGTCATCGTACATCTGCTTCTGCTCGTCATAGGAACGGTAACCGCTGTTTGCAAGAACGTTTGTAATTCCTGTCTTTGAGGCAAATTCGTCAAGCATGCTGTTTATTGCAGCAAGCATTGTTTTGTCAAGCTCCATGTCTGACCTGTCAACATTGTATGAATTAGTCATATTGGCATATATATTGACAAGATCCGGGTTGATGTCTGTATACGAATAGTCTCTGTTTACAAGGATAAGGTTACCCTTATGGATATCCGATGTTTTGCACTCAACGTATACAGGCGGTACAAAAGGTTCTGTTTCAGCTTCCGTTACTGCCGGTTCTTCTGAAATTATATCGTCAGCTGCGCTGCTGCCGCCATCTGCACTGTTTTTACCGCATGATGTCAGAACGCCTCCGCAGCATACAAGAAGAGCTGCAGCGAACGCAGAAAATACCATTTTTCTGTTCATTTGTTTTATATCATCCTTTTTTTATTTTCTATATACATATTTATTATAGCACATAAATTTGTGTTATACAACAGAAAAAATCATAAATTTCAGTTATGATGACAAAAAAGAAAAAGGACACTACAGTTACGTAATGTCCTTTTTTTATCACTGTGCACAGACTGATATGCAGACAGCGCCGGGCACAGGGGTTATCTTAATTATCCGGAAATGACAGTATATCTGTCAGAGTGAAGCGTGTGCAGCAATGCGGTAGATTTCAGCAATATCTGCAGCTGAGAGTTCAACAAAGCCGCCTGTCTTTCCGTCACCGATGCCGAACTTTTCAACAAGAACAGGGATATCCTCTTCCTTTGCGCCAAGCTCTTCGAAGTTAATCGGCATGCCTATTTCGTGGAGGAATCTTCTGAAGCACTTAATGCCTGCAAGAGCTGTTTCCTTAGGATTTTCAAAGTTCATCGGGCAGCCCCATACTCTTGTGGCAACCTGTGCAAATCTCATTACATTGTGGTCGCATACAAACTCCATCCATGCAGGCATGATAACAGCAAGACCTGCACCGTGAGCGCAATCATAAAGTCCTGAAAGCTCATGCTCAATACCGTGGCTGTTCCAGTCCTGGCTTCTGCCCACACCAACAACGCCGTTGTGCGCAACAGTGCCGGCCCACATGATGTTTGCTCTTGCCTGATAGTTATGAGGATCTGCTATTACTGCAGGTGTTTCCTTAACCATTGTCATAAGAACTGCCTCGCAGAGACGGTCTGTTATCTCAACATCTGTTGTGTTTGTAAAGTATCTTTCGAATACATGGGCCATAATGTCTGTAGCGCCGCATGCAGTCTGATATGCAGGAAGAGTTTCAGTAAGTTCAGGATTGAGAATTGAGAACTTTGAACGGAGAAGGTCTGAGCCGTATCCTCTCTTGATCATTCCGTCTTCCTTTGTGATAACGCTGTCACCTGAGCCTTCGCTTCCTGCAGCAGCAATTGTAAGAACAACCGCAACCGGAAGAGCAGCTTCGATACGCTTTCCTGTTTCATAGAAGTCCCAGAAATCACCGTCATAAGGCACACCAAGAGCAATAGCCTTTGCTGAGTCAATTACAGAGCCGCCGCCTACGCAGAGGATGAAGTCAACATTTTCCTTACGGCATAATTCGATACCCTCATAAACCTTTGTGTCACGCGGATTAGGCTTTACATCTCCGAGAGTTACGTATTCGATGCCTTCAGCAGTGAGTGAATCGGTAACACGTCCGAGAAGTCCTGAACGTACTGCTGAACCAGAACCGTAGTGTACAAGCACCTTTGTTCCGCCGTATTTCTTTACGTATTTACCTGATTCTGATTCTGTACCCTTTCCGAAAATAAATTCTGTCGGGCTGTAAAACTGAAAATTATCCATTGTTTTATATTCCTTTCAAATTATAATTTTATAGGTAAACTTCAGAAAAACTTCAGTTCACCATAATGATTGCTTTACTGAACAAGTCAGCTTCCGACTGTGCTGCTGACAGTTTTTCCGGTGTTTATCCGTTTTCCAAGATAGTATCTGAAAGCTGCGTAGTTCATTACAAGTGCACCGAACCATGCGGCTGTCTGGGCATAGGCTGTGGAGTTGTATCCGGCTGAGTCAATCATCAGCACAACAACCACAACACGTATTACCATCTCAAGTATTCCGGATATCATCGGGATACCAGGGTGTCCCATTCCCTGAACTCCGCTGCGGTACACGAAGAGGAAGTCAACTGCAAAGAGCATTACGCCGCATATCGGCATATAGCTTACAGTGAGATTAACCGGTTCATCCCCGTTCATCATAAGAAGTGAAAGCTGACGCGGGAAGAAAACCATTGCCGAGCCGAGTATTATGTAGGATATCAGCGCGATGGCATTGCAAACCCTGAGTCCTTCCCTGATTCGTCCGTATTCACCCGCACCGTAGTTCTGGCTTGTGTATGAGGACATTGTAAATCCGGCAGTGCAGGCAGGCTGCATAAACATGCTGACGTATTTGCTGCTTGCCGAATATGATGTTGTATATGCTACACCGAGTGCGTTTACATATGACTGAAGCACCATGCTGCCTATTGCCGTTATTGAACTCATAAGTGCCATCGGAATTCCGTTGGAGAGCAGTATACCGGTAAAGCCTCCGCAGTTTTTCATATCATCCCTGCTGAACCGGATTTCGCTTATGGTTCTTAACCGCGCAAGACATACTGCAGTTGAAATAAGCTGTGAGAAAACCGTTGCTGCAGCTGCACCTTCAACCCCTGTCTTCAGTACAAAGATAAACAGAAAATCGAGAACGATATTAACCGCAGATGATGCTATAATTGCCCTGAACGGTGTTTTGCTGTCCCCGAGCGCCCTGAGTATTCCGGAAGCAACATTATAGGCAAGTGTGACTGCCAGTCCTCCGAAAATAATGTACCCGTATCTGAGACTGTCATCAAGAATGACTTCGTCCGTCCTGAGTACATTCATGAGAAATCTCAGTGACAGCGTACTTGCAGCAGTGAGAACAGCGGCAAAAATGACAAACAGTCTGACTATGGCCGCAGTACTGAGCTTCAGCTTTCTGTAGTCACCGGCTCCGAAGTTCTGGGCTGTGATTATTGAAAATCCGTTTGAAAGCCCCATGGCAAACCCGAACACAAGAAATGTAAGGGATGACATATTGCCTACAGCCGCAAGCTTGTCATCACCAAGCCCTTTTCCGACAATAGCAGTATCAGCAACTGTGTAAATCTGCTGAAGCATGTTTGTAAACAGCATCGGAAAGAAAAAATCAAGTATTACCTTCGATACCTTCCCTTTTGTAAGGTCTGTAGTTTTTTCCATTTCACAAACGCCTCCCACTGATAAATATATCAGATAATTGCCGTTAATTATTGCAGAAATATTGCTTTTATTGCAGAAATCTGCTATAATAGTGAACGAAAATTACGATATAAAACAGCATTTACTGCGCTATGGGGAGAAAAGGCGGAAATGGACAAAATAAGTACAAACAAGGACCTTAACTACAAGCTCTATCTTCACAAGATAAACGGTTTTGAACGTACCTCATTCGGAAACGAATATGAGCACTACGCTAATATCCGCGACGGCAAAACCGAGCTTGTAACTGAAAAACTCAGAACAATCAAAAAGGACTACCTCTCCGGAAAGGGAAAGCTCTCCGAAGACTATACAAGAAATATAAGGTATCACTTTATCATATCAACGGCAATGGTGTCGCGCGCCTGCGTTGAAGGCGGCATGCCGCATGATACTGCATACACCCTCAGCGACATATACATTCAGAAAGCCGATGTCTGTCAGTCCGGAGAAAAGATTATTGACCTCCTTGAAGAAATGCACATGGACTTCACCTCACGAATGAAGGAGCTGAAAAAGGAACTGGTCATTTCCATCCATATAAGAAGGTGCATAGACTACATCTATGATCATCTCAATGAACGCCTTACACTCAGTGAGCTGGCCGCTTTTACCGGTCTTAACGTCACCTATCTGTCAAGGCTGTTTGCAAAGGAAACCGGAAAAAGCGTAACGGAGTTCGTCCATGCTGCCAAAATCCGGACTGCTGAAAACATGCTCAGATACTCAGACTTTGAATACTCCGAAATAGCGTTTTCACTCGGTTTTTCATCACAGAGTGCCTTTATAAATCTTTTCAGAAACACAACCGGATATACTCCAAAAAAATACAGGGATATATTCGGTGAAACAAAATAAAACAGATGTGTCATCCGCTGTTACAGATGACACATCTGCTTTTTTATGCTGATAGTATACCCTTAAGAAGTATAAGGTCAATTATATTTACTGAGCCGTCTGTATTGATATCGGCGTTTTCGCCTGCGGTTTCCGCTGTTCCGAGAAGATACTCAGCAAGAGATGTGAAGTCTGCTGTATTTACCACACCGTCACTGTTTACATCCCCTGCAGGAATCTCAGGTTCAGGCGGAATAACCGGAGCTGATTTCTTTTCACCGTAGACTTCAATCTCAGCGATATTGCAGCAGTAAACTGAATCGTGGTTTACCGATGCATCAGCCGGAGCTCCCTCAGGTACCTGATATTTGATATATCTTACGCCCTCTGCATTATTAAGCTTTGTTATATAGTGCATTCCGAAGGAAGGTTTTGAGGCTATGCGGTACATCTCATTCCAGTTCACGCCGTCTGTCGATGACCAGAATCTTCCTTCCGGACATCTGTATTCGTATCCTGAACGTGGTGAATAACCGATGGCTGAAATATCATAGACATCGCCGAGGTCAGCCTGAACCCAGCCGTTTCCTACGCCGTCAAAGAATGTTGAAGTTTTTCCGTCAAATACATTCTGAGGAACATCAGATGAGTTTTTCCACGGACTGCTTCCTGTTACTGATGAAAGCGGGATATCAATCTTTGTTCCCGAAAAATCAACTGCCTTTACATCATCAAGAATATATGTTGTAACTGACTGCGCCTTAAGCTCTGCCTTAAATCCGTTTTCGTCAGTCGCTATGTTTCCGACATCCTTCCAGTTCTCACCGTTAGCCATGGTACCGCTTGTTCTGATAACCTGTACGCTGTCACCTATGGAACTGAATTCGGAGAGATCGAAGTCAAGCTGACGTGCACCTGAGCCGTCATTTACGGCAACAATTACGAGTCTGTTTCCGTTTTTGTCGTATGCGGCAACTGTGCTGTCTGAAGTCTTCAGCATTGTGTATCCGGGACGGATATATCTTGAATACTGTCCGAATGCATAGTACTTCTTGGTGAGGATTATATCCTTCCTGTCATGGTCAGCCACTGACAGTCCCCAGAAGCCTGTTGTGATATCAGGCATACCGCTGTCCTTCTTACCGTTGTAGCCGTCCTTTGAGATGTGCTTGTCTATAGCCTGCCAGAGAATCCATGCAGAACAGTTAAGTCCGTTGCAGTCATCCCTGATTCTGTCGGCGAGCCAGAGTGCTCCGCCCATTTCACCGGCGTTCTGGCCGGCTGTCGAACCGCCGTCAACCTCACTCATCCAGAGGTTCTTGCCGTTCTGAAGCGCAAGGTTCTTAAGTTCATTTCTCTTGCTTCCGCCGTAGGTATGTGTGTCAATACGTGAAATAACTTTTTTCGCATCACCAGAAAGTGCCTTAAAGGCATCTATCTGCGTATCAATCGAAGTCTCATCAGAAGCAACTATCATAGTGCCGCCCATGTTCTTTGCATCCATGGCACGCTTCATTTCCATAATCATCTTTGATTCCGAATTACCGATATCAAAGTGGCAGCCCTCCTGCTTCTGGCTGTTTGCCCCCCAGAAGTTTGTATAAGGTTCGTTAAACGGCTCAACGCTCTGAATCTTTACACCCCATTCATTCTGATAGTGAGCACAGACCTCAGCCATATAATCGGCAAATCCGCCGTACCACTGGTCCTTAAGATTGTTCTTTCCTGCATTTGTATTACCCGTACTGCATCCGCTCTCCGTCATATAGTACGGAGGAGAGTTGGAGAACATCTCAACAATAAGGTCCGGATTGGCTGCTATGGACTTGAAAAGAACATTTCTCTGGTTAAAGTCAGCGTTCCAGTCATATACAACCTTTCCGTTTTCATACCTTGAATATCCCGGCATATTCGAGTCGGTTCTTGTAATATGGTCGTGTGTCGGGTTGTCGCCGCCGCCGATATTGAATCGGGCAATATTCATGCGCAGACCTGTGTCACCGAAGAAAAGCTCAGCTGTCTTTTCAGCAAGCTCATCAGAATATCCGACACGGTTCGCCCACCAGCAGAGGGATGTTCCCCAGCCTTCGAAAATACCGTCATTGATATCATACTTACTGTTAGGCGAAAGTGCAACAACCGATGCTGCATGCACCTCATCCTGCCCGGATACAAAATATCCGGCAAAGGTTCCGCACAGTCCTATGGCTGTGAAAAACGAAACCGTCCTTTTAAAAATTCCCATAAAAAATACACTCCTTCTCCTCAGATGATGTTTAACAGTCATCTGAAGCATACAATCCTGATTTTCCGTCTGAAAATCCTATATTGCAATAATATCATAATTTTTCAGAAAAATCAAGAACTTTTATTGTTCACAATTAATAATCCGGCATGCAGAAAACCGGACGCCAGATTGTTCTGACGTCCGGTCATGTTTGCCGTATATTATCTCTCGATAGGCTTTATATATCTGTACTTTATGCTCCTGATGTCAAGTCCGCTCTGAGCAAAGTAAAAACGTATGGTATTGAATCTTGAATACATTCTGACTTCCTTCGCAAGCGATACATCCTTTCCGCCTGTTCCGTTGAATGTATAGGTTGCGCATACTGTACCGTTATTGAAGTATGTTACCGGTATCTGGGCTGTTTCGCTCTGCTCTGATGAAGCAGTGAGTGTTGCCTCGTAGCAGCCCGGGGTTGTTATTGTAAGCTCATAGCAGTAAACATTTCCCTTGTCAGTATTAACGTCATCGAGCGTGATTTCAATTTCCCTGTCAAGCTCATAGAACTGAACCGGTGCATCACTGCCCTTGTCCTCTTCAGGACGGTTGATTATCTCAATTCCCTCAAAGGTTCCGTTAAAGTACTTCATTGCATTTGAGTTCATAAGGAAACGGCAGATATTGGCTGCATTTCTCTGGAGCTCCGCTCTTTTAAGAATACCCTTCTCAAGTGACTCAAGCGTGTTGTCGTCATTGTTTTCACTGTCCGAGCAAACCATATAAACATCGTTCTGAGCCATAGCCATTGCCGCAAAGTTGTTCTTGCGCTGCTTCTGACCGCGTTCATTTATATCTGCCCACCAGTCAGTCATTACAAATCCGTCAAATCCCCACTCGTTTCTGAGTATCGATGTTGTCAGGTCATAGCTGCCTGCTGTCCAGAGTCCGTTTACAGAGCCGTAGGTTGTCATAACTGAACCTGCGCCCGCCTCCCTGACTGTCATCTCAAAGGCCTTCAGATAAATCTCTCTGAGTGCTCTTTCAGAAATAACTGAGTCAGTTTCAAGTCGCTTTGTCTCCTGGTTGTTTCCGCAGAAATGCTTTACCGTACACTCCGAACCGCTTCTGTGCATACCGGTAAGCTCTGCACACGCCATGGTTCCTGTAAGGAACGGATCCTCTGAAAAATACTCAAAGTTACGTCCGTTGAGAGGATGACGATGAATATTCATACCAGGTCCGAGGAGACAGTCAACCCTGTTGTTCGCAACCTCCATACCTGTAAGTTCAAAAAGCTCGCATACAAGCTCCGGATTAAATGTTGATGCAATCATTGTACCGTTCGGAAGGCTGAATGCCTTGATTCCGCAGTCAAGTCTCATACCTGACGGACCGTCATCACAGCAGCCGCACGGAATTCCGAAGTTTTTAAGGTTCTCTGATACACCGCCGAAGGCTGATGCAGTACCGGCTGTAACTCTCGGGCTTCCCATTCCCTCGCCTCTGATTATGCATGAAAGGTCATAGTCGGAAAGCTGGGCGATGAACTGATCCATTGTATTTTTACCTGAGAGAACGTCCGCAAGCTTTATTCCCCTGTCACCTGTGTATGGTATTTCCTCAGGAATAGCTGCAAGTCTTTTTTCACGCTCATCAGTTTCAAGAAGCGGAACGTCCTCATAAACGGCACTGTATGTTCCGTCCGCCTGAAGTTCAGGCCTGATTCTCTTAAACGGCATAACAGGTGCAAGACACTGGCTGAGTTTCTGAACCACCTCTGTCCTGTCCAGAGTAAAAGCAGAATACAGTGAAGCACTTCTTACATCCGTTCCGAGATAGAACTGGTATCTGCCCTCTTCAAGAACAAAGCAGAACCTGTTTCCTGTAACACCCGAATCATCATATGATGCAAGAGATGCCAGCGGAATTCGTATCGTAAAGATTTCCTCTTCACCCGGAGCGAGTTCCTTAGTCTTATGAAATCCGCAGAGTACTCTTGCAGGTTTGCCGAGTTTTCCCTGCGGAGCCTCACAGTAAATCTGAACTACTTCCTTACCGCTGAAGTTTCCTGTGTTTCTGACACTTATCTCTGCAAATTCTACACGTTCTGCCGGTGAGGAACCCGGTTCAGTATCTGTTTTCAGACATTTTACATCAAAAGTTGTATATGAAAGACCGTATCCGAACGGATAATGCACCTTATCCTTAGCAAAAGTCTCAAAGTATCTGTAACCTACATAAATATCCTCAGCGTAGAAGTTTCTTACAAGGTCACCGAAGTTTTTGTCAGACGGATAGTCGGAAATACTGTACGCTATGGTATCAGGCAGTTTTCCTGACGGACTTACCCTGCCTGTAAGTACCGCAGCTGTACCTGTACCGCCTGTCATTCCGCCCTGCCATACATACATGAGCGCATCAGGGTCACACTCCTCAATGAAAAGCGTATCAAAGATACCGCCTACATTAAGAAGGACTATCATCTTTTTAAAATTAGCTCTTACCTTCTTTATCATATCCTTTTCAGTATCTGAAAGAAGATATGCACCTGCTTCCTCCCTGTTGTCCTGCTCTTCACCGGCTGTTCTTCCGATAATTACAACTGCAGTGCTGCACTGTGATGCGATTCTGACAACAAGTTCATCATCAAGCGGCATTTCCTTCTGGGACCACGGTTCAGTACCCCAGCCTGCACCCGGATCAAACGGATTTTTTTCATCCCACTTCTCATAGACGGACAGAAGCTCCCTGTTAAGCTTTACGCCTGCCTCTTCAAGTCCCTCGATGATTCCGGTTACCTTCGAAACATTTACCATACCGCCTGAACCGGTACCGCTCTTGTAGTAATGAAGCTGAATTCTTCCGAATACAGCTGTTTCCTCACTTATATCAAGAGGAAGCGCTCCGTTTTTATTTTTAAGAAGTACTACGCCTTCTGATACTGTCTGCACTGCCTTGTCAGTATATGTGTTCCAGTCTAATATCTTGGCCATTTTTTTATTTCCCTTCTGTTTCAGTAAATGCAGAAAAAGAGTTCTGCCTCATAATCATATACAGTTATTATATCAAAATAATAATTCATTTTCAATATATTTCACAAAAAACATCTGTGAAAATACTGATTCATCGAAAAACCGGCAGTGATTTTCTGACAAAGCCTCTGTTTTCCGGAAAAAGCAAAAAAACATCCGGAAAGAATCACCTTTCCGGATGTTACATTATCTCATTTTTTATCAGTTTTTGCTTAAAAGATAAGCAGTTGCCGCGCGCTGAACATTGTCAGCTGCTTCTTCAGATGTCATCTCAGGGTCTGTGAAGTACTTCTCTGCCTCTGCGGCAATTGTACGGAAGTACTCTGTGTCAGCAATGCTGAGGAAAGCTGTCTGCTTAAGTGCACTTCTGAACTTGTCTGCAGTTGACTTTGAAATCTCAGGAAGCTCATACTCACTGCCCCATGCGCTGAACATCGGGACATAGTCATCGCCGTAGAGCATATGTTCAAACTTAAGTGATGTTGAATCATCAATAAGCTTTTCAAGTACGGACTTTCTTACAGGAAGCTCTGAAGGATTTATATGACTCATCATCTCGTCTTCAGTGTATTCCATCTTAATTCCCCATCCGTAGAATTCCTCGGTGAAGAACTGTCTGATAAACTGCCATGATGCCTGCTTTGCATCGGATGTCTTAAGAACTGAGAAGCATAATCCAGGAATAATCTCAAGACCGGCTCCGTTGTCTGACGGGATGCCCTTGATTACTGTTTCCTCGGCTGTTACTGCTTCTTCGTAGTTGAAGCGTGCAGGTGTTGAGATATTTACTGAACGTACAGGATATACCTTTTCGTCAACATAGTCTGTACCATAACGTTCAAGTGCCTCCTCAACAGAGAGGAAGTTGTCAGCCCATCTGAGAAGATCAATAAAGTCGCTGTTCTTAAAGTCGCATGACTTGTTTCTGAAGTCTGTGTGTTCTGCTGCATATCCTGAGAAAAGGTCCTCAAAGGCTTCAACCTCATGCTGGTATACTGTATTTGAAACGCCTGCTGTATCAAGGTATTCTGAAAGCTTCCATGGCTTTGTGCTTTCTGTTTCAGATTCGCTTACCACAAATGTCTTAGCTCTGAATGAAGGGAAGATTCTGTACATAACATCATTTTCAGTGCAGAACTCAACTATGTTTTCCATAAGGTCTTCCTCAGTTACCTCAGGGTCATCAGTCATAAGGTCACGTATCTCTGCAAACTTTCCGTTCTCTGCAAGTGAGCTGAAGTCGTTGTCTGCAGGATTGTAGATGATGAAGTCCGGTGTGAAACCGCCGTTTATGTCTTCCTCAAGCTTTCTTGCTCCGGCAGCAGATGCGTCTGAAGCACCGTTTTCAGAGTTGATATAGTTTCTCGGATGAATGAAGTACTGGTCGTTTGTTCTGTTGAATTCCCTGATTTTTTCAGGAATATCAAATGTCATGCCGTTCACTGTAATATTTGTGAAGATATCACCGGCAACTGTAATAATGCGCTTGCTGTTTATCTCTGCAAGTCTCTGTTCGTTTGCCTTGGCAAGACGTACAGGTCTTACTGTAACCTCTCCTGTCTCCTCATTTGTTTCCTGTGAAATACAGTAGATATCACCTGCATCCTTTACGCCGATGCAGTCACGTCCCGGGATGTCAGCGTCAGCATCTGTCCAGTTCATAATCTCTGTGCAGCTCTTTCCGGCAAGGTCAACACCGTAAACTGATGACCTGTCAGAAATATATGCGTTATAGAAACCGTCACCGGCAAGAACAGAAACCTTTCCGCCGATATCAGTTGTAATCTTTGAACCTGTGTCAGCTTCACCTGTGTCACTTACAGACGCAAGGCTTACTGTTCCGTCCTCATCGCTCCATGCAAGCCAGAGATCACTGCCGTGACAGAAAAACTTTTCGTTTTCAGGAGTTTCAGTAAGGAACATATTTGCAGTACGTATTCCGTTTGCATCGAATCTCTGCATTGTTCTGCCGTTTACCGGGTCGTTTTCAAGAATAAACACATCACCGTCAGCTGATGCAAAGAAGTCGTCAACTGTTCTGCGGTAAGGAATGTTTTCACCGGCAACAACACGGTTAAGAGAACCGTCCGGTCTGAGTCTGTATATTTCTATCTTGGTGGTTTCGGCACCGGCTGCCTGTACGGCAGTCGGGTCCGGAGTCGGCCTGGCAGGCTTTGTGGTAACCGCCTGGGTAGTCATGGCTACCTTTGCGTCCTCATCCTCATATTCGTCATAATCATCCTCCTCTTCCTCTTCTGTAACCGTAGTTGTTACTGCAGGAACAGTAGTTACAGGAGGAAGTGTAACTGCAGGAACCTGTCCGGCAGCTCCCGGTGTTGTCTTTACTTCACGTACTACCTTTGTGAAGAAGAGCTCACCCTTGCTTGTAACGTAGGCATTTTCTATCTTTCCGTCGAAGCCGAGAGTCATCTTTGTTTCCTCAGTCACTTCGCCGTCAGCGTTTGTAATGTAGAAGTGCTTGAGGACCATCGGCTTGTCCTGGTAAACTATTACGTATTTTTTTCCGTCATAGAAGGCACCGCAGACCTCATACTCTGTTGAGCCCGGTCTGTCAATAATTATTTCCCTTCCCGATTTGATATCCTTTACACATACGCCTCTTTCATTTTTGTACATAACTCTGTCAGGATATACGCCGTAGAGCTCATCAGTTTCAGCAAGTGTAAAATCCTCAGGAAGTCTGTCCGGTGTGTCAGCTGTGAAAACATATCCCTCAGGTGAGTTGTAAAGCTCGCTTCTCTGCATGCTTGCAAGCTCGATATTACACATTCTGAAGCCTGTACCGCTGCTGTATGCCACGTCATCCGTAAGTACATACATGTGGTCACCGCCGTAAAGAGTATCGGTTACCTTACCGGTAAGTGATGAAAAATCAGAAAGAGCAGTTCTTTCGTAGAAGTTTGAAAGCTTGTACTCCTGTCCTTTTTCCTCAGGCGGCGCAGGAGCCTCTGCCTGGTCAGTAACTACAGGTTCAGTAACTTCTGGTTCGCTTTCTGTAAGCGGCGGAACTTCCTTGCTGCATGAAGTAAAGGAAACTGTCACAGCAAGTGCCGCAAGTAATGAGATAATTCTCCTTGTATATTTCATTTTAACTCCTTTTTCGTCATACTCTGAAATGATATCAGCTGTATGCGTGCATGTTATTTTTTATTACACGGATAAACGGCAGATTCCGTTAATACCCGCTCTCCGTAAAATCCGGAGCACCCGGATTACAGGGTTAATCTTTGTCCTTAGAATCTGCTTCTCCATACTGAAGGAGAAAGCATTATTATTACCGGAAGGCACTCAAGTCTGCCGAACAGCATATCGACTGAGAGAACTATCTTGGTGAAATCTGAAAAGAAAGAGAAGTTCTCCGCCGGTCCGACCTTGTTAAGTCCCGGTCCGATGTTGTTTATGCATGTGACAACCGAGGAAAATGATGTTGCGAAGTCCTGATTGTCAACTGAAACCAGCAGAAGTGAGCTGAGCATAAGTCCGATATACAGTATAAAGTATGTCTGAACACCGTGAACAGTTGCCGTGTCCATGGTCTTGTCCTCACCCTTGAGGATATACACACACTTCGGACTGAGTGTCTGACGAACGAATTTTTTTACGCTTCTGAACATGATGATAATTCTCTGAACCTTTAGGCCGCCGCCTGTTGAACCGGCACACGCACCTATGAACATGAGTATGAAAAGAACCATCTGCGGAAATTCCGGCCAGAACGAGTAGTCATCCGTCGCAAATCCTGTTGATGTCATAACTGAGGAAACCTGAAAAACAGCGTATCTGAAATTTTCCTTTACGCTTGTGTAAACTGAATGGTTTCCGAGCATTACCAGCACAGTTGCAGCTGCCATGATAATGAGATAAACCCTGAGTTCTGTATTTTTCAGGGCAGTTTTTATATGTCCGGTAAGAATCAGATAGTAAATACTGAAGTTCACACCGAACGCAGCCATTCCTATAGTCAGAACATACTCGATGTACTCTGAGTCGTAGTAGGCGATTCCGCTGTTCTTAATACCGAAGCCGCCTGTTCCGGCAGTTCCCATGGCATGACATATACTGTCAAACAGGGGCATGCCTCCTGCAAGCAGCAGAAGTATAAGCACTACCGTGAGGACACCGTAGATAATGTAAAGATTTCTGGCTGATGTCTTTCCCTTAGGTGTAAGCTTTCCGACCTGAGGTCCGGCGCATTCCGCTCTCATAAGATGCATAGCCGCCTTGTTTGCAGGCAGGACAGCAATTGCAAGTACAAGTACTCCCATGCCTCCGACCCAGTGCGTGAAGCTTCTCCAGAAGAGCATTCCGTGGGAAAGTGATTCTATATCTGTAAGAATTGTTGAACCTGTGGTGGTAAATCCCGAAACGCTTTCAAAAACAGCATCGGTAAATGACGGTATTTCACCTGAAATCCAGAAAGGAAGTGCACCGGCAACCGGATAAACTACCCACAGAAGGGCAACAATCATAAGGCCTTCCTTAGCGAACATGTCGCTGTCCTTCGGCTTTATAAAAGCCATCGGCGCGGAAACCAGAGCCGTCAGGGCTGCAACCCCGAGAAAAACCTTAGCAGAATCCCATTCTCCGTAAATAATACTTACCAGAGCAGGTATCAGAAACAGAAGAGATCCCCAGATAATTATTCTTGAAAGATTATGTGCTACTGCGTGCCTGTTCATTCACTCACCTCACGCTTCAAGAATATCAGTTATATCAGAAAAATGATAGTCTCTTGAGATTACTATTACCGAGTCATCAGTCCTGATAACATCGTCACCGTTAGGAATGATGACAGCGCGTTTTCTGATAATGCCGCATATGAGGATGTTCTTCTTAAGGTGAATATGCTTAAGCGGGATATCAACAATTCCCTCGATATGTCTTTTGATTCTGAACTCAATAGCTTCGGCCTTGTTCTCAACAAGGTGGTAAAGAGCTTCAATATTGCTTCCGGGCGTGTTCTTCATGGAACGGACATAGCTTAAAACAACCGACTGCGTGAGCAGCTTCGGTGAAATAAGACAGTCAAGCCCCATCTGTCCGGCAATATCGCGGTAACTTTCACGGTTGATTTTCGTTATGACCTTTGCATTGGAGTTCTTTACAGCAAACATAGACATGATGATATTCTCTTCATCTATGCCCGTCATGGAAATAAACGCATCAACATGCTTTATTCCCTGTTCAATCAGTACCTCCTGGTCAGTTCCGTCGGCGTGAATGATATTGGCCTTCGGAAATGCCACTGCAAGCTCAGAACATTTCTCACGGTCTATCTCAATTACCTTTACTGTCATATGAGCTGCAAGAAGCTGTCTGACAAGATAACTGCAGACCTTTCCGCCGCCGACAATCATAACCGTTTTTATTTTTGAACGCATCGAGCCTATTGCCTTGAAGAATCCCTCAAGGTTTCGGTGTGATGCGGCGATATTTATTTTGTCACCGCTCCGGAGGATAAAGTCACCTCTCGGAATATAGATGTTTGAATCCCTTTCGACTGCACAGATAAGATACTTGATTCTGTGTCTGCGGTATATTTCCGCAAGTGTCATGCCGTCAAGCTCGGAGTTGTCACTGAGTCTGTGCTCAACAAGCTCGATACGTCCTCTTGAAAATACTTCAAGCTTTGCAACTGACGGAAATACAAGAATTCGCATTATTTCATCAGAGGTTATAAGTTCAGGATTGATAACCATGGAAAGACCTACATCATCCTTAAGTATATCAACCTGTGAAAAATACATTGGATTTCGCACACGGGACATGGTCCTTGCCGCGCCAAGCTTCTTTGCAAAGAGACAGCAGAGAAGATTAAGCTCGTCGTGAGGAGTTGTTGCGATAAACAGCCCTGACTTTCCGACGTCCGCCTCCTGAAGAACATTGATATCCGCACCGTCTCCCTCGATACACATAATGTCCTGCACATCCTGAATCTTGTCAAGAGCAGTCTTCTTGGTATCGATGACCGTTACGTCATGACCTTCATTTGAAAGAGCGTTGGAAATGTTGCTTCCGACCTTGCCGCTGCCGATAATTACAACTTTCATAGTATATATATACCATCCTGTAGACTGCAGTAATCCGCGTAAAATGCGCAGTTTACTGAATTTGATTTTTCATAAATTATCAATATATTATTATACCCTGTTTTCGGCATATTTGTCAACCGTCAAAAAACAGAAAATGACCGCGAAAGGCTGTGCTTCCGCGGTCAGAATTTATACTTTGATTATTTTGTATCAGCTGCTTACTTTTACAAGGTTCTTAAGTACAATGAGGTCAGAGATATTGACTTTCCTGTCCTGGTTAAAGTCAAACATCATAACTGCGTCATCCGAGAGTGGCTTTTTGTTTAAAAGATGCTGAATAAATCTTACAACCTGAGTTGACTTGTACACCTTCTCCGGAACTGTGCCGTCCGGTTCTGTTCCGCCGACAAGTACTCCGCCAGCGTAAACGCAGATGTTTTCACACTTTTCGGCAAGCTCGACGCCGCCTGTGATATCATCGTATTCAGGTCCGATGTCCTTCATTCCCTTACGGCTCGGGTCATTTGATGAATCCCACTTGTCGCCGTAGTACATGCCGATTATAAGCTGGTACTTTTTGTTGGAGTTCGCAATTGCGTAATCCGGCCATGATATTTCTACGTAGTAGATACTGTCCTTGTATTTTACCGGCTTTGAGAGAACGGCCTCCCTGTCATCTACCTCTGTCTGAACCTGATCGTATGTCTTCTGCAGAACAAATGATGAAGGAATATCACTGTAGTTTTCAAACTCTGAAATATCGAAGTAATATCTTATGGAAATATCCTCATGAGGTGTAAGCGAATCAGTATTTACAAAGAATGTAAGCTTTGTAGCACCTGCTCCGTCGCTTTCAGCCTGGTCTGAACAGTAGCCTGATACCCAGAAGTTGTCTCCTGAGAAAAGCTCTGTATCGTCTGTTTCCTCCTCAGGAGGGAAGTTTTCATCCGGCTTCATGTCAGGTGTGCCGTATCTTGTGTAAAGGGCAGCGGCAGCACCCGGTATTGCTGCGTTGTAGTCAATTGTTACTTCGTTGTAAATCCAGTCTTTTGTAACGTCGTTGTGCTGGTCCTCTGCGTCAGGGCCGCCGGCAAGTGCACCGTATAGAACGTGCTTGTGCTTTGCAGTATCCTCTGCCATTGTGAGACCTGATGCAGCTCTGTGGTGAGGATATTTTACTGAGTTTTCGCTGTATCCTACAACATAGCATCTGTTAATCGGGTTGTCGCCTATAACGTACTCCATCTGTCCGAGTGCCCAGTCTGAGAATGTATAGTCAGGGTTGTTTTCATTGAACTTGTCCTTACCCTTGTTGTACTTGTCATATACAAGAGCAGTGAACTGTGCTGCGGTATTGTATCTTGCAGAACCCCATGTATTAAGCCAGAAATAGCCTGCAGGAGTAATTGTTCCGGCATCGCCGTTCATTGCTGCATTTATTCCCTTGGCCTGCATGTACCAGAAGTCGATTTTTTCGTAAGGATTTCTTCCGGCTGCCTCGCGGTATTCCTCTGCTACTTCAGGATAAATCTCCTGAATACGTCCGAGAAGAGTACCTACGCCGTTCCACATGTCATTCCAGCAGAGTATGTATCCCGGAGGAGCATAGTAGTCAACGTACTTAATGCTGTTTTCAAGATAGCTGTGGTCACGTGTGATAAGGTAAAGCCAGCATGCAGCAAAGCAGTAGTCATCCTCCCACTTGTTTGATGTGTAGTATGACTTAGGACCGTCAGCGCCCTGGCCGACTTCCTTTTTGTTTACTGTTGCAAAGTCAAAAAGCGCCTTTGCGTACTTAAGACATTTTGCGGCGTAGTCAGGGTCTGTGTCCTTAAAGTTATAGTAATTGATAGCAAGAGCTGCCGCGCTTTCCGAAACGTCATCGGTTGTCGGTATTTCACTTGTGGCAAACCATGCAGGTCTGTCCATGGCGTCGATTTCCGGTGACTGCCAGTATGCATGGTCTATATCGCCGTCGCCCACCTGATAGCAGAATGCAATAACCTTTCCGTCCTCATCAAGAAATGTGCTTCTCATAAAGTAGTCGCAGAAGTAACGGCATATTGTCTCAACGTGGTCAGCCTGTCCGGTCTTCTGATATGCATCGCGGAACTCGTAGTAGCCCCATGACACAGTTGAAGCCGCATACGCCTCCGGAAGTCCGAACTTAACGTGGTCTCCTGCGTCGTGGAAACCGCCTGATACGTTTACAGTACCGTCGCCGTCCGGATCAAGAACTGAACTGTATTTCTTTATAAATGAATCTGACAGGTTTGTGTGCTCTGAATCAAGCGGTACAGCAGCATCATAAACATGACAGTTGCCTCTCCATGAAAGAAGATTGTTTTCCTTTACATCAGCGCCGCACATATTGGCGTCATAGAAATAAAGCGTATGCTGAAGAAGCTTTGCCCAGTTGTTTTCAGTTTCATAGTAATCCGCTTTGCCCGGAGTTGTTTTTGCGGAAACTGAAACTGCCGCGGATGAAAGCACTGCTGCAGAAAGAATAACAGACAGTGTTTTTCTGAAAATATTTTTCTTCATTCCGATAACCTCCGTTATAGTTGTCATATATGATTTTATTATAATAGATTTTCTGCGTTTTTTCAAGGTAAAATATTGACTTTAAGCTGTAGTTTATGTATCATTATATGTGCTGGTCAGTGTGTCCGGGGCAGGGATGCAGAGCCTTTACAGTTCTCTCCCTTCGTATATCCTGCGCATCCGGATATACTGTCTTAACAGTGTTTCCAAAAGATTTTTTACAGGAGCCAAATACTATGAAAAACGACAAAACAAACGTAATGCGTATACTCGACAGAGCAAAGGCTGACTATATCCCTCATTTTTATGAATCAGACGGACAGGTGGACGGTGTTCACGTGGCTGAAACACTCGGCATACCGTTTGAAAGATGCTTCAAGACACTTGTGACATATTTCAAAAAGACTGACGGAAAAACTGAATACTACGTGTTCTGCATACCTGTTGATGCCGAGCTCGACCTGAAGGCAGCCGCAAGGGCTGCCGGTGTAAAGTCCGTTGAAATGCTCGCTGTAAAGGACCTTCTTAAAACCACAGGATATATACGCGGAGGCTGCTCTCCTGTAGGCATGAAAAAGCAGTTTCCAACGTTTATCGACAAATCCGCTCTGAACGTGGACAAGATTTATGTCAGCGGCGGAAAGATAGGAACACAGGTGGAGCTTTCCGCTGAAACCATCTCTGAACTCACCGGTGCACAGTTTGCGGAAATAACTGTCTGAAGGCATTAAAACACTATTGACCTTGCTTCAGATGTGTGTTATAATAATATGTGTTAATTCAAACAATTGCTTTTATGTCTGTATTCCTGCAAGGGAATACATGACATATATTTTTTTGAGTGTACGGGGGTATTTTCTCTTTTCTTTTATCCGGGAGAAAATATTTTTTTGCCCGCAAAACAGGTACGACTGCATCCTGAACTGACGCAGTTTCGCATTCCGGACGCAGGTAACAGAAAGAAAGACTAAAACATGAATTTCAGAAAAATTACAATAATAACCGGCGAATACGGATGCGGCAAGACCAATCTTGCAGTCAATCTCGCCCTCATGATGAAGGAACACGGTACAACGGCTGTTGTTGACCTGGATACTGTAAATCCATACTTCCGCACAGCTGACTTCACTGAGGAGATGAAGGCAAACGGTATCGATATCATCGTTCCTGAGTTTGCCAACACTAATCTCGATATCCCGGTTCTTAACTTCGACATAGAACAGATTGTCAGGAACCACGATCACACTGTTATTGACGTCGGCGGCTCTGATGCAGGTGCATTTGCCCTGGGCAGGTACAGACATGCGATTGAAAAATACAGCGGTGACTGTGATATGCTCTATGTTTTTAATATGTACCGCGCTATTGACGTTTCTGCTGAGGAGACTGTAATCCTCATGCATGAAATAGAACAGGCCTGTTCACTTAAGTGCACCGGTCTTGTAAACAACTCAAACATGAGTTTTGAAACAACAAATGAAATCATCGAAAAGGCTATGCCTTTTTCCGACAGAATTTCAGAACTCTCCGGCCTTCCTGTTGTATACAGATGTGTTCCGGACAATCTCACTCTGACAGACGGTGACCTTCCTGTTAAGCGCAAGGTCAGACTTATCTGGGAATGATCCTCACTTAAGCATTCAATGCCAGGTGAAAAAATATTAATATAAAAGAGGCGAAAAAAATGATTACAATTAATTTTGAAAGATGCAAAGGCTGCGGTCTCTGCGTTGAAGCGTGCCCTAAAAAAATTATTGCTCTCTCAGAGGAAAGTCATAACCAGAAGGGCTATTACCCTGCTGTCTGTACTGACAGCTCAAAGTGTATATCATGCTCGCTGTGTGCAATGATGTGCCCTGACTGCGTAATTAAAGTAGAAAAAGGAGAATAATCATGGAAAGAGTTCTTATGAAAGTTAACGAAGCTCTTGCTGAAGCTGCTATACGTGCAGGCTGCAAATGCTTCTTTGCTTATCCGATAACACCTCAGACAGAAGTTGCTGCATATCTCGCAAAGAACATGAAGAAGAGAGACATCACTTTCCTTCAGGCAGAAAGCGAAATAGCAGCTGTAAATATGGTCCTCGGCGCAAGCTCAGCAGGTGTCAGAACAATGACATCAAGCTCTTCACCGGGAATCTCACTCAAGAGCGAAGGTATCTCATATCTTGCAGGTTCTGATCTTCCTGCAGTAATCGTAAACGTTCAGAGAGGCGGTCCTGGTCTCGGAAGCATCCAGCCTTCACAGGCAGACTATTTCCAGGCAACAAAGGCACTCGGTCACGGTGACTTCCAGCTCATCGTATTTGCACCTGCTTCTGTACAGGAAACAGTTGATATGACAATCCGTGCTTTTGAAGAAGCTGACAGATACCGCATGCCTGTAATGATTCTTACAGACGGCTTCCTCGGTCAGATGATGGAACCTGTTTCATTCTCAGATGAAGCTCCTGTTCAGGGGGACAAGTCATGGGCTGCAACAGGCCACAAAAATGAAAGAAAGCACAACATCATCAACTCACTCTTCCTTGAACCTGATGAGCTCGAAAAGACTGTAAATGACAGATACAAAAAGTACGACATCATTAAGGAAAAGATTCATGATGCTGAAAACTATATGTGCGATGATGCTGAAATCGTACTTGCTTCATACGGTACAACCTCAAGAGTTGTTAAGTCTGCAGTAAACCAGGCAAGAGCTATGGGTATAAAGGCTGGTCTCTTCAGACCTAAGACAGTATGGCCATTCCCTGCTGCTGAACTTAAGGAAGCATGCAAAAACGCAAAAACTGTACTCAGCGTAGAAATGTCAATGGGCCAGATGACTGAAGACCTCCGCCTTGCACTTGACTGCAGATTACCGGTGGAATTCTTCGGACGTACAGGCGGTAACATCCCTTCACCTGCTGAAGTGCTTGACCAGATAGTAAAAATTTCAGAAAGGAATAAGTAATCATGGCAGTAGTATTTGACAGACCTCATGCCCTCTGTGATGTCCCAACACATTACTGTCCGGGATGTACACACGGTATTATTCACAGACTCGTTGCAGAAGTACTGGACGAACTCAGTATCGAAGGAAAGGCTGTAGGCGTATTTCCGGTTGGATGTTCAGTTCTTGCATACAACTATTTCGAATGTGACATGGTAGGCGCTCCTCACGGAAGAGCTCCGGCTGTTGCAACAGGTGTCAAGAGAGCAAATCCGGACTCTGTTGTATTCACATATCAGGGTGACGGTGACCTCGCAGCTATCGGTACATGTGAAACTGTACACGCAGCAGCAAGAGGTGAAAACATCACAGTTATCTTCGTAAACAACACTATCTACGGAATGACAGGCGGTCAGATGGCTCCTACTACTATTCCGGGACAGGTTACACAGACAACACCATACGGACGTGAACCACAGATTCAGGGTTACCCTGTAAGAGTATGTGAAATGCTCTCAACTCTCGACGGTACTGCTCTCGCAGCAAGAGTATCTGTTGACAATCCTGCTCACATCCGTGATGCAAAAAAGGCAATAAAGAAAGCTTTTGAAAACCAGATTAACGGAAACGGTTTCTCAATCGTTGAAGTTCTCTCAACATGTCCTACAAACTGGGGTATGACTCCTGTGGAATCACTTGAAAGATTACGTACAGAGATGATTCCTTACTACCCGCTTGGAACATACAAGGATGCTCCTGTATGGAATACTGAAAAGGAGGACTAATCAATGCTTACAGAAATCATTATTGCCGGATTCGGCGGACAGGGTGTTCTCTTTACAGGTAAGCTTCTCGCATACGGCGCACTTTTTGAAGGCAAGGAACTCTCATGGATTCCTTCATACGGTCCTGAAATGCGCGGAGGTACATGTAACTGTTCAGTATGTCTTTCAGATGAACCAGTCGGCTCACCTCTTGTAAATGCTCCTGACCTTCTCATCGCCATGAACGGTCCTTCATTTGACAAGTTCGAAAGCTCAGTTAAGCCGGGCGGTATCATTATCGCTGACAGCTCAATTATTGAACAGAGATCAAAGCGTGATGACATCACATGCTTCTACATCCCTGCAACAGAGCTTGCAAAGGAAAACGGTCTCCCTGGCATGGGCAACATCATTCTCCTCGGCAAGGTTTTAAAGGAATGCTCGGATATGCTCGTAGGTATCAACTTTGATATCGTTACATCTGCTCTTCCTAAGATCATCCCTCCTAAGAAGGCTGCTCTTATCGAAAAGAACGCGCAGGCTCTTAAGGTTGGTTTTGACTACGAATAATCATATGGTTTAATATGAAATGCTTCCGCGGTAACTGCTGCGGAAGCTTTTTTAATATACGCTCATGAAAACCTTTACATTCAGACTATACTGTGATATAATATAAAATAAACACAGGGTTTTTATTTTTATGCGGGTTGTTTCAATTAAACAAATATATTATAGTGAACGCAAAAAAGAATTTTACGTTCACTATAATAAATAACGGAGGCTGGATTGTGAAGTTAAAAAAATCAGTATCATCTTTATGTGCACTTGCGGTTATGCTTTCTTCAGGTGTTGTCTGCAGTGCCGGAGAAAATGAAAAAGCAGTCAGAATTCTGTCAGTTGGTGACTCAATTACTGACGGATACGGAACCGACGGATCCTACAGAAAGTTTCTTTACAGGGAGCTTACTGATGAAGGATGGTCAGTCGATATGACCGGTCCAAACTGGTCATGGGGAGATGCCGAATACACTGACGAGGTTTCAGGTGAAACATTTTCCTACGATGCTGCCCACTGCGGGTTCAGCGGTTATGCAATAGAAGAATACAGCGGGCGAAGCGGAATCAGAGAGACCGTGACAAACGGAAACTACCTTGAAAAATACAGTCCTGATATCGTCATTCTTCAGATTGGTACAAACGACGTCATTGACAATCACGATATTGACTCTGCCGGAAAAAGACTCGACACTCTTGTAACATATATCCTTGACAATATTTCAGAGGACGCTGCACTGTTCGTCACAACTATCCCGGACCTTGACCCGAACAGAGAGGATGTCTACGCATGGTTTTCAGCTTACAGGCATTCTGCCGACTGGTCGGTGAATTTCAGCGATGAGGAAGCTGAGGCTGCTGTTCATTCACAGGTTGCGGCCTACAACTCACAGGTTCGTGAGCTTGTTGCTGAAAAACAGAAAAGCGGTGTCAGGAACATTTACAGCGGTGATATTTTCAGTGTGCTTGATGATGTAAGCACCCAGCTGAAGGACGGTGTCCATCCGAACAACACCGGCTACAGACTCATGGGTAAATACTGGGCAGGTGTCATTGAGGATTATCTCTCCGGCGCAGGTAACGTTCCCCCTGCCGATGTGCCGCCTGCAGCAGAAAAAATCACTGGTGATGTTAATCTTGACGGAGTAATCAGCGTTTCAGACCTTATTGCTCTTAAGGATTTTATACTGTCATCTGCCGCTGTATCAGGTGATGCCGATATGAACGGAGATGAAGTTATCAACATAATTGATTTTATACTTTTGAAAAACAAGTTGTGCTGATTAATATGTTTTAGTATATGGTTAAACCCCTGCACTGCATGAATGCGCAGTGCAGGGGTTTTGTTTATTATTCTGAGGATTACTGCAGTTCCGAAAGCAGTCTGGTTCTCTTTTCACCGGTAACTCCTATCATATCCAGTGCCTGCTCCGCTGTGATATTACTGGTGTTCATCATTACTCTTACGGAACCAATAAGAAGACTCATGTTTTCAGCTGAATCCATCTCATATTCCCTTGCTTTTCTGTCTGATTCGTCTTTCTGCCTCAGGATGCCTTCCACATATACCTGCTCGGCGTGCAGACGTTCTTCTTCGTTGTATTCTGTTATACACATCATTAACACCTCCGCTAAATGCGCTGTTAAGTATTCTTTCAGTTCCCATTCATCCGGCATCTGACTTACCAGCGTTTTTACTGCTTCACTGTGATCTTTTCCTTCTCTTACAAAAGTACGGTACCCGGACACAAACCATGCATATTCCATCAGCGGACTGCATTTTTCCATTATTTCGGGACTGTGTCCTTTGTTTACATTAATCATTGTTACTTTCAGTTCAATATCAGATTCTTCAGGAATATCAAATGCATCACTGAGTTTCAGTATCATTCTGTCTGCTTTGCCGGTTGTTCCGTTGTAAAAGCAGTAACACTTCGGTACCGGTATCTTCTGCTGAACCGAACTGTAGAGATTTACCGTTTCTTTGTTTGACTTAACATACTTACTGTACACCATTGCAGAATACATATACATTCGCAGCGGTATATTCGGGTTGAATGTTGACTGATGCTCATAGAAATTCATTTCATCTGATATAAGAAATGAAATATCATTTTTCATCTCCATGTAGAGAACATTTTCAATTGTTGTTAGTCTGATATCACCGGGATCTGTATAGTTTTTTCCACTGACTGCATTGTACAGTGAAAGTGTCCACTCCGGCTTTTCCGGATTTCCGAATATAAATTTGAACAGACGGTCTTTATGCTCTCTGTTTACGCTGTTTTCTGAATTGCTCATATTTTATTTCCTTTAACTTAATTTTATCATAATTACTGTTACTTTTCAATACGTATTTTATAGCACTAATGTAATTTAATGTTATTATAGCATGTAGCTGGAATAATGTCAATAGATTACAGAGAATTTATTCCATATAATTCGTGGTTACAGTTGTGTTGAAGTAAAAAAAGAGACGCGGCGGATGCCGCGGCTAAACTATAGATTTACATTCAAATATTTACAGACCTTGGTTACTTACAGGGATTGACGCATTATTTCCAAATACTTGTTTGTACTTTTGAGTAAATCCTCCCCATGAATAGAAAGCAGTAAACCAGTCATCTTTGATTAAGTTATCATTTTTTACATTTATTTTTGAAAATCCACATCCTTTAAAAGCACCATTTCCTATCATTGACTGTTCATATATTTCATACGGTTGTCCCAAATATATACCCTTCCCTCCATATCCAACACTTTTCGGTAGAATTGTAAGCTCGCCACTAATATCATTATAAAGCATTGTCATATTCTTTACTTTTCCATTAGGTAAAGTTATTGATGTTAAATAGTTACCATCCTCGTCATAGAACTTATTTGTCGTTGAATCAGGATCATTGTTCATAAAGTTTTCATTAATTTTGTAAACCTTGCCTCCGATAGTAACATTATTGAACTTCGCATAACTGAATATCTTTCTTTCAAGCTCAATTTTACCGTTGGAATTTTTGGTTCCGCCGAGAATTTCGAGTGCCGGAGCTGTTGATGCATTGTATGCGAACTTGTAGAAAGCGTCTTCTTTAAGTAACTCAACACTATCAGGAATTGATAAAGTACCTGATGCAGCAGTATAAAATTTATCACATCCTGCAAATGCGCCTTTATTAATCTTCTGAACTCTTCCAAGATTAAGGACGCCTGTAAATCCGCATGAATGGAAAGCCTCCTCACCTAAATCTGAGCAGGTATCCGGTATTACAAGATTTCCGGTAATGTTCTTACATCCCTTAAATGCCCTGTCTCCGATATAAGCGACACTGTGTGCTTTGTTGTTGATTACTTCCCGTTTAAATGTCAGACTACCGTTTAATCCTGTACATCCCGCAAATGCTTCTTCGCTGATAATGTAAAGTGAATGAGGAAGGATAAGGTCTCCGGTAAATTTCTGATTTTTAAACGCTCTCGCTCCAATGGTTTTATACCATGAATTATCCTGTCCGAATTTAAGAGTTCCATCAAATCCGCCGGTTCCGTCTGCTCTGCTGTTTTCAAATGCATCATCACCTACGATGATTACATTAGTACCAATATACAGCTTACCGGTTATATTTGAATAATCATAGCTGTTCGTTCCGTCAGAGCCTGTCTGCATAAAATGCTCCTCGATATACTGAACCTGCCAGCCTACAGAAACATCCTTAAACCTGGCATTATTGAAAAGATTATTGTTTATGACGCGTATACCGTCCTGATCCCATTCGCCGGTTTCATCCTTAATATGTACTTTGTCTTTAACGCCGGAACTTCCGTCGATTTTAAGTTCACCGAGATCAGAAGGATCTACACTGCCTGCAAATTTTTCGAAAGCTGCTGTACCGATTTTTTCAACGGTACACGGAATATGAAGTCCTTTCTTTATATTTAAACAGCTGTCAAATGCATGCTCTCCTATTTTATTTATGCCCTTTTCAGGAAGCATGTCCTCAGTTACTGTGTAATTAAACTTAATAGTTCCGTCAAATCCGGTTGCAAGCAGGAATGCGTAGCTTCCAATCTCCGTAACTGATTTATCAAATTCAAGATTACCTGTCAGGTTCCTGTAGAATTCGCCGTTTCTCCTGTTATCATTATCCCATGAGTTAAAGGCATTGGCCTGTACCTTCGTAACCTTTCCGCCTATAAATATATTTCTGAAATATGCGTTCTTATAGACGCCAGGTCCGATTTCTGTACCGGATGAACCGCCGAGAATTCTGAGGGCTGCAGGAGATGATGCATTTTCTGAAAATCTGAAAAATACTCCTTCGGACATTGAAGTAACTGTATCAGGAACTGTTACTACTCTGTCTGCATCACTTATACCGGATGCGGTGTAAAAGTCAAAGCAGTCCGAAAATGCCTGCTGTCCGATTTTAGTAAGTCCTGTGCCGTATGCATTCGGATTGGACTTAACATTGTCATCATCCTCTGAAAGAATAACGCCATAGGATGAAATAAACTGATTCATCTTAAGACAGCCGTCAAATCCGCAGCGGTAAAATGCCATTGTACCGATTTCCTTAACATTGCGTGAAATTATAAGATTTCCCTTAAGGTTAAAGTAATCATGTGTATGACCGTCGCCCATGACATACTTTCCGTTCTCCATTATGTAGTTTCCGGATTTGTCCTTCTTTGCATAAGTCGAAAGTCCTTCTTCATTGTCAAAGAACTTATTTGATACCTTCTCAATCTTGCCGCAGATTTTTACATCTCTGAATTTTGAGTAAGGAAATACAGGAATTGTTTCCTCACCTGCTGTAAAGGTATCACCTGAAACTGTTTCATCCTTATTGAAATCTGAAGTACGTGAAGTACCAAGGGTTTTACCGTCATTGCAGGTTCCGGCATACAGTACGAGCGGACCTGTTTTATCATCAGGACATCTGTCCGCGAAGCTCTTGAATGCGCATCTCTGAATTGTTTTTACTGACCATGGAATCTCGAGTCCGCCTGTAAAGTAAGAGCACCTCAGGAAGGCGTCCTGTTTGATTGTCTCAACACCGTTTATAATTGTAAGCTGTCCGTCAAATCCATAGCAGTTACTGAATGCATTGCTTCCAATCGTGCGCACACCATTCTTTGTACCACCATCATTTCCTACAACTCCGCCGTCAATAAACAGGTCACCTGTCCATCTTGTATAACCGCGGTCAAATACATTGTCCTTCGAATCTTCGTGTTTCACACCATTTTCGTCTACTTCAACGTAATCCATAGTCTTAAAGGCATCATCCGCAATTACTGAAACCTTGTCGCCTA
Source organism: Oscillospiraceae bacterium (assembly GCA_045642145.1). Lineage (GTDB taxonomy): Bacteria > Bacillota > Clostridia > Oscillospirales > Ruminococcaceae > HUN007. Next base: position 56,557 of record JAZUIH010000128.1, read on the forward strand.
TATAAACTCCGCAGAATCTTGATCCGGTAAATTTGTTCTTATTGATAATATTACCATTTGAAGATGAACCTGCATGCATCCAGAGGTATCCGGGATTATCACTGAGCTTGCTGAAATTTCTGAACGCACCATCTCCGATTGAAGTTACTGTATCAGGAATTACAAGACCGTTTATATCTTTCCTAAATTCACTTATAACTACGTTTTTAAGTGATTTCCCATCGGTTTTGTAGCTTACATTTGTACATCCGTCAAATGCCTCTTCTCCGATAGTTACAAGGCCGTTATTCTCAGTACCATTAGTAACTGATGCATCATTAAAAATAACCTCTCCGTCTATACCGGAACAGTTCTGGAAAGCATGCTCATTGATTTCACGAACGCCTTTTCCTATCTTAAGTGTACCCCTGATATTACTGTAATCATAAGGAATCATATACTTTGAGGTTCCATAAGA
>JAZUIH010000129.1:0-11352 GCA_045642145.1 Oscillospiraceae bacterium
TGCGGCCCCGGACGGTCATGGTCTTTTATGATATCCGAATACTTTCTTTTTCTTAAAACCACTGCAAGAATTCCTGCGAGAACAAAAGCCGTCAGGGTTATAACAGCAAGAAGAACCTTAAGACGTCCTGCTGATTTTTCCGCTGCTTCGTACCTGCGGTCACCGGTGTCTGTCATTTTCTCAAAGGAAAGCGACCTTGTGCTGTTTTCAACAGTGATGCTTATGCGCTTCAGGCCGCCTGTACCGATGATATCGTCAGGAATTTCAGCTGACAGAAAATACACATCTGACATGCCGGATACAAGTGAAGCCGCTCTTCTGAAATCACTGCCAGATGAAACTGAACAGTATCCGGCAAATCCCTCAAGCGATGAAATGCTCTGCTCAGGGACTGCTGCGCCGTCTGTCAGAACGTAGTAAAACGGAAGGCAGGACGTATGGCCTTCTCCTGCTTCCTGTGTGAAGCTGTTCAGATTTTCACCGGAAGTGAAAACTATTACTCTGCTGAAAGTGCCGTCGGCCTCTGCAGACATATTTTCGCAGAAGCTCCTCAGTGCTCTGCGGATATCCGCTGCCTCATTTTCAGGTTCTGTGTTTTCAGCGGCGTTGAGAATCTGAAGCTGATTACGTGTAAAGTCAGTAACCGGGACTGTCCCGTCAGTGCCGGCTGTCACAAGTCTGAAGGATTCATTTTCACCGGAAAGAGAGAGAATCTCCTTAAGCATTTCTGAAAATGCGGTTCCGCCTTCATCCTTAAGGGATGACCTGTCTGCAATAACAGTTGTCTTCACCTGGTCTGAGTCATCTGTTTTCCTGAATTCCGCAGTTTTGATTTTCTGTCCCTCCGCCGCTGCGGAGACTATGTCCATGTCATCATCTGCAAGGCGGATATATGCGGTATACACTCCGTCACTGAAGCGGTCGCTGAGTATTCCCTCACCTGCTGCCCTTACCGGAAAACCGGATGTGAAGCAAACAAATGCAGCAAGCAAAGCTGATGAAAACTTCTTCATATCATCTCTCCTGCTCTTTCTTTTACTACCCTGGAAACAAGGTTTATATCGTGTTTTACAGCACGTCCGGAAATCAGTTCACTCCTGACCGGAGTTCTTGTTTTCTCAACAACTATGTTTCCGGAATGTTGAAAAACAGACTGCCTTACAAGAGCCTTAACTCTCTCCTCAGCTGAATCGTATTCTTCTGAAAGCTTTTCAAGAAAAGCGGCAGTTTCATCCGCTGCACATGCAAGGCGGCCGGTAAGCTTTTCCGTTTCATATAACCGCTCACTTATTTCCGCCTCCGATGCAGCAAGTCTCTTTGCAAGTTCCTGGTCATCACGCAGATTTTCCGATAATCTGCGGAAGGCTGAAACACACTCCTCAGTATCAGAGCCGTTGTAATTTATTCTGTTCATATCTGTCCTTTCAATGCATCAGAATGAAAAATCCGAAAGTGTGCTTCCGCCGCTGCCGGATTCTGATTTTTCAAGTGTGTCACGGAAACTCTCAGTGACCTTTCTGATATATTCAGCGGAGTCATCAAATGATGTGCAGAAAATATCCGCTGACTCCGAGTTCCAGTTCTTTTTTATCTCATCGCTTACAAGCGTTATCTCCCTGATAAGCTGATCAAATTTTTCATATCTGTTCATACATTTCTCCTGCAAGGGAAGCCTGCTTCCTCATTGTTTCCTCATATTCCGCTCCTGCTTTTTTCAGAAGTGCAGCGTATTCGGAAATAATTCTGCCGCAGTCCTTCATTTTTTCCCTGCACTCATCCTGCGGAATTTCCGCAGCTTCCTCAAGCCAGCTTCTGCTTCTCTTTTCAAGCTCAGCTGCTGCCGTCATAAGTGCGTCAGGGGATACTTTTATATTTTTCATCTCATTTATCTCCGTGTTTACTTAAGTTCTGAAAGCTCCTCAAGTTCTTCAGAGAGCTTTGCGTACATCCTGTCCGTTTTCTTCAGAAGCATTTCTGTTATGTCAGAATCGCCGGACTCTGATATCATTTCCCTTAGAGCCTTAAGCTCGGAGAGACGCTCTGAAAGCCGTTCAGTAAGTTCATTTATTCTGATATTCATCGTTACGCTCCTATATAAGCATCAGTCTGCTGCCGTTTACTATGCCGTACTCTTCAAGTGTCACATCCGGATTAACCGGCCGGTCTGATTCTTCAGAAAAAAGGAGAAGACCGTCACTGCGGAAAAGGCAGTCCGCGTTTTCATATTTTCTTATCTGTTCCGCGATTTTCTGTATGGCCTCGCCTGCTGTCATTTCAGAATCAAGTCTGAAATCATATTTTCCGGATACTGCGGGGCAGATGACGAGGACTGTAATCTTACCTGTGTTCATCCGGTGCATCTCCTGAAAAGCTGAAAATTTCCGATGAGTCCGTTTCACCGCTGCCGCCTCTTAAAATGCTGAAGCGAAGGCCGCTGATATTCTCCTCAAGCTCCTCAACATCCTCCGCATCTGTTATGCCACTCACGCGGTATTCGAAGCCGAAATCACTTACCGCCCTTATACATACTGAAAAATCGCTGCCGCGGTAAATAAAGTACGAAGCCCCCTGGTCGGCAAACACATATCCGGCGCTGTATATATTTCTGATAATAAGCTCAAGTCCGCTGTCCGCGCAGATGGTGCCGTCCCGGAGAGTAACAAAACCCTTGCGGGAAAGCTTTTCCGCGGTTTTCTCATACTCCTCACGGTCTATAAAAACATTTCCGAACTTCTGTTCAAGTGTATCCGGATTTCCGAAGAGGTCCAGCATGAGGATCAGTTCCTTTTTACTGAATCTGTATGAAATACTCATGAAAAACCTCCCTCATTTGCAAGCTGAATGTATTTTTCCCACAGGTCAGCGGCATAGTTTCTTGAGAAGAAAATGCGCTGGCTGTCATTGAGAACTATTATTTTTTCGTGCATGTCTATGTTGCTGATATAGCGAAGATTGATAACATAGCTCCTGTGTACCCTTACGAAATAATCCGGCGCTGCCTTCATTACGGCCTCAAGTGAATCATAGAACTCGTAGCACTGCGACTCGGTTCGGAACGTGATTCTCTTGCTCTGAACCTCAATCATATATATGTTCGGAAATGACTCGGTATAGCTCACGCCCTTGATTTTAAAATGATACTCAGGTCCGCCTGAGGCCTCCGGAAGCCGCAGATAATCCTTGTATATCTCATCTATAAGCTGCCCGGCTCTGCTCTCATCTGCATTTTCCGGAAGAAATCCGACAGGATGAAAGCTCAGCGAAACAAATCCGAAAAGCTCGTCCGGCGAGCCAACTACCATGACCGGATAGCCTGTGTTTTCAAATGATTCAAGAATCTCTGACATCCGGTCAAGCTGTTCATCCTTTCTCACCATGAAAATTCCCGGACCGTTGAGTTCACAAACCTGCTCTGAAAATTTTTCAGTGTCGGTACAGACTTCTGAAACCTCGATTTTTCTGCCCCTTTTTTTAATATGTCCGTTACATGTATCCCTTAACAATCCGCCCTTGTCCGCATCCTGGTTATATACAAGAAGACTAAGCATTTACGCCCTCCATGCTGTTTTTTACAAATAATCTGTACGCCTCTCTGCTGTCATCAGCCGGCTCTCCGCAGGCCGTAAAACGGATGCCAAAGCCCTTTCCTCCGGAAAGAAATTTTTCCGTTATGCATGCCATATCCTCGCAGCCGCTCCTGTAAATGCAGTCGAGAAATTCCTTCAGGTCGGGAAAAACAACTGTGATGTTTTCGCCTTCGTATTTTCCGGAAATTTTCGCTGACATATTTCTGCGGGTAAATTCGTCCTTAAGGAGAGAAAGGAGGCTCAGCGCACCGCTCTCGCCGGTGAATACACTGTCATATGCACCGGGCTGCATTTCACCTGAAGACCACGCGTACGCCCTTCCTCCGGAAATATCCGGCTTACCGGTATAGAAGCTGCAGAAATAAGCAGGCGCTTTTTCCGGAGACGTGATACCTGAAAAAAGCTCCTGAAGCTTCGCGTACTTTTCGCGTCCGGTGCCTGAGCAGCACTCAGCTGTCTGAAACTCAAGCAGTCTCCTGCCGGAAACAAGCCAGCCTCTTCCCGCATACGGTGACAGCTCAGACTGCGGGCGTATACCCAGCAGCTCCGTGTACTCGCTTCTGTCGTTAAGGGCAAATGCAAGCACGGTGCGGAAGTTCTGACGTGTACGTATTTTCATGTCTGCTGCCTGTCTGACTGTCACCGCAAAGCAGATTCCGTACTTCGCAGACTCGCCTGAAAGCCGGTTGAAAAGGTCCTCGCATGCAGGGTACATTTCCCGGAAAATGCCGTAACCGTCGATTACAGCGATCTTAAGTGCAAGTGCGTTTTCAGTTTCTCTGTACTCATTGAAGTCAGATACATGAAGCTCTGAAAACACTCTCTTTCTGTTTTCGGTTTCTGCTGAAATGCCCTCAAGAAATGTCTTCATTTCACGCTCATCAGGAGACGTGAGAACTGTCTCGCAGTGCGGAAGGTTTTTAAACGCAGTATACGGTCCGCCGGAGAAATCAGCGACTGAAATACGTACATCATCAGACGGAAAGTTCAGTGCCAGTGACGTTAGCACAGTGGTTAAAAAAGCTGTTTTTCCGCTGCCGGAATTTCCGGCCAGAAGAATATTTCCGGTTCTGCAGAAATCAAAAACTGCAGGATAAATTTTCTGATTTTCCGGGTCATCCGCAAGTCCTGCTGCTGCGCACAGACCTGTTTTTGTTTTCGTGTCTGTGTATTTTCCCAGCTCATCATATGTTATCTGGCGAGGCAGCGGATCACACCAGATTCTGCGTGCGCTGCGGATACTGTTTTCACTGCAGAAGCTGCGTATTTTCTCAGTGAGCATGCCAAGCTCAGTTGTGTCATCTGTTTTTCTGTCCTCTGAATCAGGAACAGCAGGTGAGCCGTCGCATCTTATCATTGCCGCAGTATATTCATTTTCATCACTGCCAACGGCAGCTCCCGAATAACCGGTCTGAACTGCCTCACACACTCCGCTGTTTCCCGTACGGACAAGAGCCCGTCCTGTTACTGTTATTCCGGCGGCATCAGGGCAGCCGATCACTCCCGTGCTGTCCTCCCTGTCACGTACCTTAAGACAGATTCTGAAGCCGGCGTTGCTGCGTATCTCATCGTCAACCACGCCCGACGGCTTCTGGGTTGCAAGAATCAGGTGCACGCCGAGGCTTCGTCCTACGCGTGAGATGCTGACAAGCTGACTTATAAACTCAGGCTTTTCCCGCTTCAGTTCAGCAAACTCGTCACATATTATCACAGTATGCGGCAAAGGTTCTGACACCTTTCCTCTTCTGTAAAGCTCTGAATATGAATCGATATGGCTTACGCCGTTTTCCCTGAAAATCTCCTGACGGCGCTTTATTTCGCTGCCAAGTGACACAAGAGTGCGGCCGGTCAGGGCGGCATCCTCAGAGAGATTTGTCAGTATACCTGCTGTATGAGGAAGATTTTCAAACAGCCCTGCCATTCCGCCGCCCTTATAGTCGATGAGAACGAAGGAAACCTCTTCTGGGCTGTATTTAAGTGCAAGTGACAGAACGATTGTCTGTATGACTTCTGATTTTCCAGAGCCTGTAGTACCGGCAATCAGGCCGTGAGGTCCGTGGCCGGACTCGTGAATATCGAGGTAAAAAGGCTTTCTGTCCGCTCCCAGGCCGAGAAGTGCACTGATGCCCTCTGAGGCTGATGATGTCCTGTAGTTTTCAGCGATGTCAGTGCATTCGCCTGTCTCCCTGTACATCTCAAGAAATCCCAGTGACGACGGCACCGGAAGTGTTCCGCCAAAACTCACTGCAGCCATGCTTTCCGCATACGAAGCTGCACTGTCCGCACTGACGGTATCCGGTGACTGTATTTTGCCGATGCCTGATAATGTAAGCCCGTCCTCTGCTGATACACGGCAAAGTACAAATGTTATTCCCGGATTATCAGGAGAATTAATGAACTTTTTCAGTCTGCTTCTCTGAAGAGTGTTTTCGTCCGTGCAGAATACCACGTAATGAGGAAAATTATCCGTTCCGCCGGAAATTCTCAAAGCCATAAGGTCCGAAAGCTCATCAGCTGTCTTCAGTGAGATTTCCGGTGTTCCCGAACAGTATCTTCTCCTTCTGTCATCAGAATAAACATGAGGAAACCACCTTATGAAGCCGAGCTCTTCATAGCCCGCCGGTGTAGTGAGAAGAACCATGCGGACATCCGTATCACTGTGAAATGCCGCTGTTTTCACAGCGGCACCCCTTATAAAATCATATATCAGTTTTTCGCTTCCGGAGACATTTATCAGTTTCTCATTTTTCAGACTGACGGTAACAGGTATGTCCTCCGCGTAACGGTATTTTTCCGCAAGACTCTTAATCTCCGGAGCACTTCCCGCATCAGCTGTGACAAAGCCTGACATGTCCGCTCTTCCGGTACATAACCGTATCTTCAGAAAATCACTGTCGTTCCTGCCGGTAATCCTCTGCCTGTTTTCCCTGAACATCTGAACAGCACTGCGTGCGTCCGGATATCTTCTGTTCATTTCCTCACGGTATTTTTTGTGATTGTCCTCAAGCAGAGCTCCGTACTCCGTGAGAAACCTCTCCATGTTAATCCGCTCTTTTTTCCCCGCGGACCGCTCTGAAAGCTTTTTCAGAGAAATCCATGAACCCGAAATCGCTGCCGTACTTCCGGCAAAAAGTGCTGCAACCGCAGGCAGTGAAAGTGCGCCTCCGAATGCCGCTGCAGCTGAAAGAACTGCCGCCGCAGGTACAGTTGTCCTTAACACATCAGACACTCCTGAACCCGTATTTTTACTGTACTCCGGAACATACGAAGGCACAGTCACCCTGAAGCTGTCATCGCCTGCCGGACATTCATTAACCGGCAGAAGCTTTTTCTCCGTATGTCTTCTTGCACTGTCCGAAAAGGAGATATCCGCTCTTCCGAGTGATGATGAAACAAAATATGAATTTTTCTGAACCGCAACGAAGCTTCCTGCATACACAAGCTTCGCTCCTGAAATCCAGACTGTATCAAACATATCAAGAGCCTTTTCATCCCGCACTGCTCTTCCGTTAATCCATATTCCGTTGTCGCTGAGATTTTTTATTACACATCCGTCCGGTGTGCACTCTATCACTGCATGCTTTCTGCTGATATATTCTCCGGACAAAATAATATCAGAATCCTTTGCATTTCCGATTCTGACACTGTTCTGCAGATAATATTTTTCAAACCCGGCAGTGTTTTCATTTAACTCCGAAGCAAACACCGCACCGGTTACAACTGTTCCTCTTATTTCGATTCCGGAACATTTTCCGTCCTCAATTACCCCGCTGCCGTTTACAAGTATGTCACGGTCATTTTTAATCCGCCATATCCCGTCCCTGCTCTCAAACGTGACAAAGCAGTTCTCTCTCCCGGCCACTGACGACACATCAGCCCGGAACTCTCCATTTTCTGACGAGGGAAGAATCATCTCCATTATTCTTTCCCTGAAATTCAGATATACAGTATAGTGCATTTTCTCGTCTCTTTTCACATCCATACTATATCATAAACGCAATAATCATTTAAGATTATACCATAATGTGGGGAGCAGTGCAAGAGGGGCGGAGGGGTTTTTTGAAAATTTTTATTTTTTATTTTCCTCATCCATACTGTCAAGGAGTCTTACTGTATGCTTCCTGCTTTTCCTGCTTGAATGTGCATAGATATTCATCGTTGTACTGATATCTGCATGTCCGAGCAGCTCCTGTACATCCTTCGGGGATGCTCCGGCTGTCAGGAGGTTACAGGTGTATGTGTGTCTCAGCATATGAAAATGAAAGTCAGAAAGTTCATTTTCAAGCTTTCTGACTGACCTGCACATTATTGAAACAGTATCCGGAGATTCGTATTTTCCGTTATTTCTTATACAAACAAATGCGATTTCATTGTAGTCCTCAGGCAGATTTTCATCATTTCTGAGAGTATACACCTCATAGTATTCACGTGCGTTCTCGTAAACCTTTCTGTAATAGTTATCGTAGTAATTTCCGCCGGATGTAATTTCATTACGTCTGGCTTTTTCCTTTCTCAGTATATCTGCAAGCGTATCACAGAAATCAATCGTCCTGACTTTATTTCTCTTGGTGGTACCAAGCTCGGTTTTATGCCTTGCGTTATTGTACCTCATGCTTCGTCTCACGGTAATTACCTGCTCATCAAGGTCAATGTCCTGCCAGAGCAGTCCGCAGACTTCTCCCAGACGAAGGCCTGTATAATACGCAATCTGTATCGGGACCCGCGCCGGATTGTCCGTATCTGACAGGTAATCTATAATCTTCCGGTACTGATTGTGTGAAATGGTTTTATGCAGAGTCTCCTCAGTACAGACCGCATCAAATATATTGCTCTGCTTCTTTTTTATACTGAAATGCACAAACTGCATCGGGTCTGTCAGTAAATATTTTTTCGGATATACAGCAAAGCTGAACGCACTTTTCAGCACCGCACTGTAAATTCTCAGATATCCGACGCTGAAATTACTCGTAAACAGATTATCTGCAAACGCCTGAAGTATTTCCGGAGTGACCTTCTGAAGTCCGGTATCGCCAAGTGAACTGGATTTTACCCTGTTTACCACTCCGCGGTATGCTATTACCGTTCCGTTGCTAAGATCTCCCGGAATCAGGTATTCCTCCACCCATGTATCCAGCAGTTCGCCTACTGTTACTTCCCTGCCTGTTTTTTCAAGTGATTCTGATGTCTTCATTTTGCTGTTATGCTCCTTGTAATATGTTATTTCCCGTATGGTTATCCCTGAATATAGTTATAACATATTATCGGATTTATTTATAGTGGGCAGTGTATACTGTGCCGGGATGGTGGGTGTTACAAGATTAATCAAGTATTCTGTGTTAATGGGAAATGCGAGAGGGACACCTCTTCAGAAAACCCTGACTCTTCTGAAAAGTCAGGGTTTATCCTTCATGGCTTCTGGTAATTTGCGCACGGAGTTCAGCGACTTCAGCAGCAAGTTTTTTGTTTTCCGCTTCTGTTTCTGATAGCTTTTCTTTAGCTTCAGAGAGTTTTCCTTCGGTTTCAGAGAGTTTTCCTTCAGTTTCAGAGAGTTTTCCTTCAGTTTCAGTAAGCTTTTCATTTGCTTCAGATAACTGCATCATAGCATTATCATAGTCTTCTGTATAGTAAGCGCTGACGTTACACATATTATTCATCACCTCATTGTATTCTTCGTTCATTACAATATCATATTCGTTTTCAAGTATTCTTTCCTTGTCCGCAGCATTTTTTCCTTTGTCGAAAAGAACGCTCAGCATTCTGATCATTGAACTTTCAGATTCAGTTTCGCTTTCTTCGGGTGAACACTGCAGACAGACAACCAGCACTTCCATTTTATCGTAGTCAACCGGATTTTTTCGGATATTACCGATAACGCATTCTTCTGTGATACGATAACGATTAATTGTATTCCTGTATTTTTTATCAGGATTGATACAAATCCAGATTGAATACACCTTTTTAATCTGTCTGTAGTCTTCACCGGTAAATTCTGTACCATGCTGTGCAGAAATCATACGGGCATCATAGTAAATACCTCTGGTAACAAGCTGGTATCCGGGGTTATATTTGTTCTGTGCTTCAAGATTAATAAAGATTTTTCGTATTTCGGTTTCGCCCGGAATGCGGATATCAAAAATGATATCGAAAAAAACTGTACCTTCATACGGATCACTGTCTTCTGAGTTGTTTTCAGATATCTTTTCCGGATATGTGGAAAGATCAGAGTCATTTCTGACTGTGTCGCATCTGTTTACTGGTATTTCAGATATTACCGGTTCACCTATGATACATTCTCTGATTATGAAATCAATATCATAATCTTTAAGTTCAGTAACGCATTCTTTAATGATTCTCGCGCAAATCTGCGGGTTTGAAAGCAGTATCTTGGCACCTGCGTCCAGATATTCCTTTCCGTTCAGCCTTTTAAGCTGATGAAAGAGATTTGTTTTTCTTTTCATGTTTTTCTCCTTTTAGTGTAGCATATCCAAAAGCAAAATTCAATGCACACTATCTCCTTGAAATGTATTTTTGTTACAGGGATATTATAACATACAAGTGGATGTATGTCAATAGTATCCTTGGATTATTGTTAAGATTTTGAAGTGCTTTCCAGGTGAAGAATCGATATTTTAGGGATAATCTAAATTTTTGTGTTATCGCTGATGCGAGAGGGACACCTCTTCAGGAGGGGGAAAGATAAAATCCGACAAAAATCGACATTTCCCCCTCCTGATCGGTTTCCCTCTCGCGCACTCTCTTCCCTCAACCTCCCCTTTTGTCGATTTTTTCGGATTACACGTGGTATTCGGATATGAGTTGGAATTTTCTTTGATGCTCGTTTTATGTTCGAGCTTTCCGGATTTTTATGTCGGCCTCGGCTTTATTTTTTTGTTACCAGTCAAATTCAAATTTATCTGGTTTCGGGGTTATAAGTACTCCAGATGATTTATCAGGGATTGATAACGAAATATCAGGGATTGAAATTATGAATACGGAGAAGTGGTTATAACGGAACACAACCTAAAATACATGGAGGTATTATTATGGGAATGGTAGTTAGAACTAATATGGCGGCTTTAAACGCCAACAACTCACTCGCACAGGCTTCTAAGGCTCAGCAGAACGGCATGCAGAAACTCGCTTCAGGCTTTAAGATTAATAAGGCTGCAGACGATGCTTCAGGTCTCGCTATTTCTGAAAAGATGAAGAACCAGATTAAGGCTCTTGATACAGCTAAGGATAACTGCGAAGACGGTGCTAACATGATTCAGACAGCTGAAGGTTATATGGCTGAAACTCATGACATTCTTAATAGAATGACTGAACTTGCTGAGAAATCTGCTAACGGTACACTTGGTGATGATGACAGAGATGCGCTTCAGAACGAAATGGATCAGCTTTGTTCAGAAATCGACCGTGTTGCTACTACTGCTAATTTTAATGGACATAAGTTGCTTGATGGTTCAATTGGTAACAGAGGTGCTATTACATTAACCACAGACCCTGAAAAAGGAACAATTAAGTACAACAAGTCAGAAGCACCTTCAATCAAGCAGGGACAGTATGCTAGCGCAGCTGAAGCTACTACAACTGGTGGCTTCGGTGGAGATGCAGGATCAGTACACGATGCTACAACAGCGGGTTCTGATTATGCACTTGCTGATGCTGATAATGCTGAAGAAGGTATCATGCTTCAGATAGGTGAGTCTTCAACAGCAGCTGACAGACTTGAAGTTAGAATCGATAGTTTCCACACTGATACACT
>JAZUIH010000130.1:0-2928 GCA_045642145.1 Oscillospiraceae bacterium
CCTATGCGTCTGTTGTATTTGTCACGCATAAGACCCGAATTTCTGAAAATCCTGTCCATCTGAACGGTGTCTCTCTGACACCAGAACGCGAGCATGTTCGCAAATGCTATGTCAGCTTCGGACTGTGAAGGATACATGCCCCCCCAGTGGCCGTAGTACAGCTGACTGAAATCGTATCCGTTTTTAGCAGCTGTCGCTTTATCAATGATTTCCTCATCGGTAAACATCAGTGAGTTTACCTTCGGAGCCGGCGCTTCACGCTGATCCGGCTGAGCATCTCCTAAAAACTTCGTGTGAAGCGGTCTGATTGTCTCCGTACAGTCTGATATGGTGCTGTACTTTGAAATGCTTCTGCCTGTCATTACGAAAAATCTGCCGCTGTCGTACATCTCAATCTTGCCTCTGCGGCGCTTGCCTGAAGGAAGTGAGCCTCTGCATATCATGTGAACGCCGTTCCCGCTCTGGGACTCCTCAACGTATGTCTGAAGCTGGTCGGCAAATTCTGATACAATGTTGTCGCAGTCATACTCCTTGTACTCTGCCACCTCAGCAGGGATATCGTCAATATCCACACCAAAATATTCAGAGTTGCTGAACATGAATCCTATACCGGCATATTCAGGAGCTCTCATCGTAGCTTCTTCGAACGTTCCCCATGTTTCAGGGTTGTTGCTCTGAGCAAGTCCGCCGGTCTTCGGATTAACAGGTTTCTTACTGATTCCGCTGTGGGAATTCGGGTCCGGGTCTGCTCTCCAGCAAACCCAGTTCGGAATGAGCTTAAGCTCGTCCGGTATTAATTCATACATTCCCGCACCCCTCAGTCATTAAAACGGAATTTCGTCTTCTGATACATCGTTAATCGGTTCCATCTCGGCAGATGACCCCGATGAAGATGAAGCCGCTGCGTCTGACTTTTCCTTGTAAACGTGTTTGCACTCAGCAAACTTTGTCTCGTTGATGTACTTAACATCCTCGTATGTCTTGCCGTTGTATTCCCTGTGGTCTATAGTGATGCGTACACACTTGTTTACCATGTCAGCAAGCATCTCGCCTACGTTGTTGTAAGCCTTGCCGGACGGAATGCCTGTCATCTTTGCAAGTCTCATAATCGTCTTGAAACTGTATCCCTGTACCTGTTTGTCCTGTTCTGTAGGCTCAGCACGCTTGAAGGTGTTGAAGAATACACCCTTGTTCTGATACTTCTGGTCTACGTCATTTCTGACAACCATGTTCATTGAAATCTGTTCCTTGCCGTTTGAAGTCTTGCGTTCCTCAGCCGTCTTGATGATAACCTCGTATTCTCCCTTAGGGAGCAGTGAAGGAGCTTCCTTAACGTCTGAATAATCCATAGTAAATGCCATCTTATAATTCCTCCTGAAATTTAATTAATTTTATTGCATCATCTGCTGAGCGGCATATGCCGGCGATACAGCCGTCCTGTTTCGCTCTTTCGATGAAATTCAACTGTTCTTTCGAAGGTCTGCCCTTCGGAGTTTTTACTTCAATAAATATCGCTTTCCCGTCTGAACGTCTCCATCCGAACAGATCTGAGAAGCCTTTCGGAACGCCTGTGTTAAAATGCCGTCCGTCGTAAGTCACTCCGGAACCGACATTGATTCTGAAGATAACCGCATAAGGCTGAACGGCTAATCTTATTTCATTCTGTATTCTGTGTTCTTCCGTCAATGCAGCCATCCTCTCTGCTTCTGCTGGTAGTAAACCCAGCCGCTCTTATATCCCCTTTTCTTTGCAAATGCCTTGAGTTCTTCAAGTGTTTTGCATTCAGCAGCCGTCTGATAGTCAACCACAAAGCCGTCAATCTTCTCAAGCTCTGTATTTTCCTCAGTCTCTATCTCTCTGCGTTCTTCCTTAGGAGCCATGTTGTAATATCCGCACTGCGGACATGCTCTGCTGTCTCCCTCGTATGTGTAAAAGCACATCGGACACTGAGTGATATTCAGCGCTTCGACGCCGGATACCTTGTCACCCTTGACTGCATCAAGCTTCCATGCTCTGTCTGCGTCAGGCATACCGAATCTCGTGTAGTTTCCCACATGGTCTATGATTACCGCCCGCTTGTACGGCTGATATCTCATACAGCGCATTGACTGCTGTGTGTAGAGTACCAGAGACTGAGTAGGCCGGAGCATGATTACGCATGAGCAGTCAGGAACGTCAAATCCTTCGCTTATAAGGTCCACATTGCAGAGAATCTTAATGTTTCCCGTTCTGAAGTCGTCAATTATTCTTTGACGTTCATAAGCTGAAGTCTCTCCGTCAATGTGTGCAGCTTTAATTCCTGCCTCGGCGAACCTGTAAGCCATCATCAGACTGTGCTTGACTGTTGTGCAGTAGCATATAGCCTGTCTGTTTTTCGCAAGTTTCTGATAGTTTTTAATAACATCGCCATAGACAGCCTTCTGAATCATGAGATTTTCAACCTCAGACACGTCATATTCTCCGCGCTTAATCTTAATGCCTGTCATGTCAACAAGCTTCGGAGCATAGTAATCATACGGAGCAAGGAAGTTATTCTCTATCAGCCACTTGGCTGACACTCCGACGACTAAATCATCATTGACATCAGACAGCCCCGAACCGTCAAGTCTGACCGGAGTTGCTGTAACTCCTACACGCTTCGCATCCGGGAAAGCATCATATAGCTTCCTGTATGTAGCTGCTTTGCTGTGATGATTTTCATCTGTAATAATCAGCTGAGGAGTTTCAAGCTTTTTTATACGTCTTGCGGCAGTCTGAACCATCATCACTGAGCACAGCGACATATCAACGCCCCACCACCTGAAAGTACTCTCTATCTGCTGACAGAGTTCCTTCCTGTGGACTATAAACAGGACTCGGTTTCCCTTAAGTGTCGCGTTCTTTGCAATGTCGGCTACAATAACTGACTTACCGCCACCGCATGGAAGA
>JAZUIH010000131.1:0-13144 GCA_045642145.1 Oscillospiraceae bacterium
ATAAAATGATGTTTTACCTAAACAAACTATTGATTATTTAAACCAAAATCATTATAATAAGTATATGATAAAAATATTTATCGTTTATATACTACTAAATGATGGGAGGATATTAACCTGATGAATGACGAATTAAGAGAAGTGTACATAAGCAGAATGGTTGAAAATCTTACAGTACTCAGAGCAAAACTTGGTCTCACACAGTCAGAACTTGCTGAAATCGCAGGTATCAGCAGACAGACAATTCTTTCGATTGAAAAGAAGCAGAGAGGTATGACATGGAACATGTTTCTTTCCTTCGTATATATTTTTACAGTTAACACTGAAACAGCACCTATGATTGATCTTTTTGAAATCAGAACTGATGAATTAATCAGAATGATGCACGGAAACAACTAAACTGCAGTAGACGCTGTAAACTGCGTTACTGTCAGACGATATGCGCGGAACCGACTTCGTGCATTTAACGGGAGAATATCATCTCATCCGCATGGGAGATATTCTCCCGTTTGTATTTTCACTTCTCCCGGGGCATTTACTAATCAATCAGAAAATGATATAATAAACAGTGAGCACATTTATCAGTGCTTCATTAATCAATCAGCAAATACTTATCAGGGAGAAAAAAATGTATTATCTTATAAAACACACACTCGAAGAGGTGAATGAGTCGGAGCCTCTGAAGGGGAAAAACCAGTACGTATCAGTACTCACATCTGCCGAATGGGCTGAAAAGTCAGAACAGTTTGACATGGGTATAGAAATGGACATCAACCTGTCTGCAATCAGTTCAACCAAAGCTGAGGTAAACTATGACTCACTTACCGGAACCTTCAGCATTCCGGACAGAAACAGCATATCAGGTCCGCAGGCTACATTCGCCTTTGCTCTTGATGAAAAAGGGATCGTATTTATCGACGACACTGATACAGTAAACAGCCTTATAAACGACATCACAAAAATAAAGCGCTGGAAGAAGCCCGGACTTGAGCGCTTCCTGTATGATTTTCTTGAACAGATTGTTTACCATGACCAGGAGATTCTCAGCCGCTACGACCAGGAGCTTGACAGGATTGAAGCGGAGATACTCGGACAGAACGAGGAAAATCCGTCACAGCGTATCAGCTCCATAAGAAGTGACCTGCGCGATATGAGAATCCACTACGAGCAGCTTCTTGACATGACGCAGGAGCTTGAGGAAAATGAAAACAACTTTTTCAAAACAGAAAACATCCGTTACTTCAGACTTATAACACAGCGAATCTCAGCTCTCCGTGACATAACAACATCACTCAGAGACTACACGACACAGGTACGTGACCTCTATCAGTCACAGCTTGACGTTAAGCAGAACAGGATAATGGCTCTTCTGACCATCATCACATCAATCTTTATGCCGCTTACCCTCATTGCCGGCTGGTACGGAATGAACTTCGTGTATATGCCTGAGCTTCAGTACAGGTACGCGTACCCGATTCTCACAGTTATAAGCGTTCTTATTGTTGTAATCAGTCTGATTTTCTTCAAAAAGAAAAAATGGCTTTAAGGAAAAGAAAAAAGGCGTCTGTGATTATTTCACAGGCGTCTTTTCTTTTGCAGGAAGCTGGGCTGCGATAACTGCAGCAAATACCAGCACGCACCCTGCTGTCTCTTTTACTGACATTGATTCATTAAGTATAAGCCATCCTGTAACAGCTGCAAAAACTGATTCAAGGCTCATTATCATTGTTGCCACTGTCGGATCAGTATCCTTCTGCGCAAATATCTGAAGAGTAAATGCAACCCCTGACGAGAGCACTCCGGCATAGAGTATCGGAACTGCTGCACTGACTACGCTGCTCATGTGCGGTTCTTCAAAAATCAGCATTGACGGAAGTGCAAGTACAGCTGCCACTGCAAACTGCACACACGACATAAGCACCGCATCAATGTTCTTCTCACTGAAGTGATCAACTGTCATAATGTGAAGCGAGAAGAAAAATGCACATACAAGTACAAGAAGGTCACCTGATGAAACTGTAAAGTCCTGCTTAATGCAAAGCAGCCAGAATCCGGCTATTGCTGCAAGAGCACATATCCATATCCTTAACGGAGTCTTTTTCTTCATGAAAAAACCGATAACCGGAACGATTATAATATAAAGCGTGGTTACAAATCCGGCCTTTCCGGCAGTAGTACGTCCTATTCCGAACTGCTGGAATGAGGTCGCTGTAAACATAACAGCTCCGCAGCACAGGCCGCCCTTTATACTTGCTCTGATATCCGGTGGTGTGAAGTTTTTTCTCCGGCTGTTTATAATTCTGAACAGAATCACAGTCAGCATAAGAACAAGTGTTCCGGTAACGCTTCTGAAAAACACATAGGTAAAAGGCCCTACATAGTTCATTCCTTCACTCTGTGCCACAAATGCAGAGCCCCAGATAAATGCAGCGACCAGAAGCATAAAACTGCCTCTGAATTTTTTCAGCATAATTTGTTTAACTCCTTTAAAGCTGAACGCCGGCTTACAGGAGGCACCAGATTATATTTCTGATGCCCCTTTCCGCCGGCGTTCACAGTATTTTCAGACAACCCGCTTACTTCTTTCCGGCAAGCATAGGTCTCGCAATCTTTTCATTGAAGAATTCAATAAGAGGTCCCATGAAAAATGCGGTTATTATTGTACCGACACCTATAAATGCCGGTATGCCTCTGATTTCTCCTCCGCCTGCAAGGAAAAGAAGTGCGCCTGCAATAACGCAGACAAGGTCAGTGCAGATTCGGATGTACTTGAACTTCCATACCTTCCATGTATTCGCGATGATAAGTGCAACAGCGTCATAAGTGGAAACACCGAGGTCTGCAGTCATGTACAGTGATGAACCTATGCAGATAACCACTATTCCCACAACCAGACATATCGCTCTTACAGGAAGTGAAGGATCCGGCATCAGTGAACTGAAGAGTTTGTATGAAAACTCTGTAACGTATCCGAGCAGAAACAGATTTACAAAAGTCGCTATGCCGATGTAGTGTCTGTCAAACACAAGGCTGAACAGAAGCAGAACTGCGTTTACTATCATGTAAAGTGTTCCGAATCCGATAGGTATAAGCCTGTCGATACCGCTCATAAATGACTGAAACGGATCAACACCGAATGCAGCAATCTTAAAAACCGCCACGCTGACCGCGCCTGTAAGAACACCAAGCACAGACATCAGTATTCTCTTTTTAATATTCTCCATAAAATATTCCTCCGTAAAATTTTCGGGAAACTGATTCGTCCCTAAGAACCGTTTTTTACCTTTTCGATTATAACATATCTTTGATAAATGGTCAATATTTTTACGAAACCATATTTCTGCTTACATATCTCTGCTGGTATTCACCGCCGCCGTCCGGAGTTGTGTACATACCTGTCATCTCATAGTAAGCTGAGTCGGAAATATTTATTACGCCCTTGAATTCGCCTTCCATGCTTCCCTGACCGAGTGAGTTCTGTGCACGGTCAAACATCTCGTGACTGAACGGCTGTCTTACTGAATATATAATCATAACAAGTCTGTCGTACTGGAACATAAACGTAATATCGGTGCCGTTTAATGATACATCAGAATTTCTGAGTTCCTTTCCCCACCATGGAAATTCACTGTGGTCCGGAATCCTTACACCGAGTCTGTTCTGAAGCTCATCACGTGTAAGTCCGAGAAGTGATGCATCCGCATTAAGGATACCGTCACCGTTAATTTTTATAAACTGCTCAGTATTTGCCTGATGTTCCGCCTCAGTGGCAGGAGCTTCAGTTTCCGGAGCAGCAGTTACAGGTTCAGGCTCTGTTTCAGCCTGCGTTGTTTCCTCAGGTTCTGTTACAGTTGTCTCAGGTGTTGTTTCGGCCTCTTCAGAAGTAACCTCGCTTGTTTCAGGAACCTCTGTCACCTCTTCCTCCTCAGGTTCTGTTTCCGTAATCTCCTCTTCCTGTACCGGCGGAAGTGTTGCCGGCAGCGGTTCAGGGAGATAAGGAAGTTCAGGCTTCTTTCTTCCTCCTGCTATTACTGCAATGAGAATAAGGGCTATAATCAGGATAACTGCCGTTACTGCAAGGATAAAGAGCCTGCTTTTGTCATCCTTCTCACGTCTGACAGGGATATCAGAATTTACCGTTTTTCTTCTGTGCTCAGGTTTGTCTATATAGTAATTGCGGACATACTGTTCCTCTCTGCGCGGAGGTGCTTCCGCTTCTTCCGGTTCCTCATCCGCTGACGAATATGACTCTTCCTGCTGTGTGTCCCATATCATGGTGTCCTCAGGTCTGAGTGCATCAGCTTCCTCTTCAGTGAACATCACTGTATCCTCGCTGCAGGCAGCTGAAGCCTTTATCCTGCTGTAAATCTCCTCGTCCGTCTTTTCCTCCTCAGGTATCAGAGACTCTTCTGCTTCATCCTCAGCAGGAATTATGCTTATAATCGACTCGTCTTCGGATTCTGAAACTTCCTCAGATGCTGTATTTTCCGTTTCCTCATCCGCCGAGGATTCTCCGGCATCATCTGCTTCGTAATAACCGCCGTCCTCAGATATTACCGGCTCTGCAGATTCACACGGCTCTTCAGCACTGTTTTCCGGTAAAATCTCAGGAACGTCGCTGCGGTGAATAATATTTACCGTATCAGGGGCATCATTTATCAGCTCTATCATGGACTTCTGACTGCCTGTGTACTCTATGGTATAGTCATCATTTCCGGTCACTGCCCTGAGTTCGTTGAAAATACCCTTCCACTTTACGCCGTTGATCTGGAACGGATACACCCACTCTTCAGGTCTCTTGCCGTCAATTCCTGATGTGTCCTTTTTCTCTCCGTTTATAAAAATATCTGTAGTGCATTTTTCCTCATCAAAAATAATTCTGATAATATCAGCCATTTTATGCATCTCCTTTTTCAGCAAATGTTCTGTATATCACCCAAGAAGCCCCATTTTATATTTCAGCTGAAGGATTTTAAGTACGCTGTCGTCTATTCCGGCTGCCACGCACTTATCCTCAGCGGCAGCTTTTTCAACTGCGAGATAAGCCTCTTCTATGTTCTGCGGTGTGAGAACAATGTCAATTCCGGCCTTTACCGACATGGCAGCTGCTTCTCCGGCGGAATAGTGACCTGTAACGGACTCCATACCGCTCTGGGCATCAGTTACTGCAAGTCCTCTGAAGCCAAGGTCGTGCTTGAGCCACTCAGTTACAACCGTATATGAAAGGTCGGAAGGAACCGGCTCCTCATCCGCACCGTCAACTATAACGTGACTTACCATTACAAAATCCGCACCTGCCTCAATACCTGCTCTGAAAGGTACAAATTCATTTTCACTGAGTTCATCATATGACCTGTAAAGCCACACACTTCCGTCATGAGTGTCACCGTCAGACGAGCCTATACCGGGAAAATGCTTGAGCGTAGCACATACGCCGTTGTCCTGAAGTCCTCTCACAAGCTGCGGAACCATCTCCGCAGTGCACTCAGGTGTGTATCCGAAGCAGCGGTTTCCGAGTCCGTTGTACCAGCTGAGATTTATGTCTGCGACCGGTGCAAAGTCAAGGTTGAAGCCGTATCTGCTCACTGAATCAGCTATTATGCTTCCGGCCTCGTAAACATCCTCAGGCGTGCAGTTCTGTCCGTAATACTCCATATCCTGAACATCATTTACATCCAGTTTTTCGTTAACCCTGGCGATATCCCCGCCTTCCTCGTCAACCGAGATAAAGAGTCCCGTTCCGTTTCCTGCAAGGGCTGCAGCCTGATATGATGAAATCATGCTGCTTACCTGGTCATCAGTTTCTATATTGCCGGCAAAGAGAATCAGTCCGCCGACCGGGCAGTCCTCAACTGCCTTCAGTGATTCTTCGTACGGAACCGTTATATACTCTCCGCTCCGGTCATCCGTAAGACTCTCAGGTGTCACTATGAACATCTGATAGATTTTTTCCTTCATGCTCATTGAGCTGAATTTGTTCAGTACAGCTTCCGGAATGCCGCTGTTCCCCGGCTGAGAGTCAGATGATATGCTTTCATCTGCTTCCGTTTCAGCCGGTGTTTCCGAAGGCTCCTCTGCCTGTGCAGCAGTGCCGGTCACTGTGTAACCTGATGTATCCGTCTCCGGCTGCACTGATTCATTCTGCGCACATGAACAGCAGAAAAGGGCAAGCGCAGCTGCAAGAACTGCAAATGTATTTTTCTTCATTTTTTTATGCTCCGTATTTCCTTACCATTCAGTCCTCCCTTCATACTCAGAGACAGGAACGGAACTGAAAGGTTACATGCGTTTTCAATCAATTTTATCATATCATATTTTAAAAGTCAATGAATGAACGGTTACAGACGGGGGCTGTCTGCGCTGTACTGCTCATACCGCTTATTTTTACCGTGTCATGCATGCCATACTGCTGATTTTCCCATTGTATTATTTTTGAAATCACATGTTATGATTATTATGCAGTTTAATAAAAAGTATTGCATTTTGACGCTGAATTATGATATAATATTCACAAGTGATTCACGGTAAAAAGTCAGTTTTTTCTGACGTTCACTGTATTTACTGTAATTCTTTTAACAGAAGGGATATGGGCATATGTATCTGGTTTTTGATATCGGGGGCACTTATATAAAGTGTGCCGTAATGGACGACAGCGGCGCCATTGCAGAAAAAAGCAAGACACGCACGCCGCTTGATGCAACAGCTGAAAGTTTTGCTGAGCTTCTTGCAGGGATATGGCAGGAGAAGAAAAAAAGCTACAGCATCGACGGCATCTCTCTCAGTCTTCCCGGACAGGTTGACGTTGAAAACGGTATTATCTACGGCGGAGGAGCCCTTAAGTTTCTCGACAGGGCTCCCCTTGCCTCGCTTGTTTCCGAACGCTGCGGAGGAATAAAAACAGCTGTTGAAAATGACGGCAAATGCGCTGCGCTTGCTGAAGTGTGGTGCGGAAATGCATCAGACGCTGACAATGCATGTGTGCTTGTATTCGGCACCGGCATAGGCGGAGGAATAATCAAGGACAGAAAAGTTCATCACGGCAATCATCTTCTTGCAGGTGAGATTTCATTCTGCTTTGTGGACATGACATTTGACGACCTTGAAAAGATGGAAAGTCTTCCTCCTCTTGAGCAGATGACTCTTGAAGAGGCATTTGACAATATGACATTTTCCTGGAGCTGCTTCAGTTCGACTGCCGCACTTGTACAGCGTGTGGCACGCTCAAAGGGACTGCCGCCGTCTGAGGTTTCAGGAGAGCTCATTTACCAGTGGATTGACGAGGGTGACAGTGAAACCGAAAGACTTGTTGAAGAAGTGTACTTCAGTGTGGCCAAGATGTGCTGCAATCTGTATGTACTTTTTGATCCTGATATAATTCTTATCGGCGGAGGAATCAGCGCACAGCCTGCTTTTTTACAGGGTATTCAGAGATATATTGAACGTCTCAGAAAAATAAGCAGGGTTTTTGACGGAATTAAAACTGACGTGTGCCGTCACAGAAATGATTCAAATCTGCTCGGTGCACTCTACAACTATAAACAGAAATTTGAAAATACGGAGGAATAAAAATGATACTTACTCACAGCAAAAAGCTTCCTGAAAACTTTTTATGGGGAGCTTCCACAAGTGCTTATCAGGTTGAAGGCGCAAACCTTACAAACGGCAAGGGTCCGTCAATGCAGGATGTTAAAAAAGTTCCTGAGGGAACAAGTGAGCTTGACGTCTGCGCTGACTTCTACCACAGATACAGAGAGGATATCGCTCTTATGGCGGAGATGGGGTTCAAAACATTCCGTTTCTCTGTTTCATGGTCAAGAATTCTGCCGGAGGGTGCCGGAAGAGTAAACCAGGAGGGTATTGATTTCTACAGCAGCGTTATTGACGAATGTCTTAAGTACGGCATTGAACCGCTTGTAACAATGTTCCACTTCGACCTGCCCGCTGCCCTTGAGGAAAAAGGCGGATGGTCAAGACGCGAAAGTGTTGATGAGTTCGTTAATTTTGCAAGGATTCTCTTTGAAAACTACGGTGACAGGGTTAAGTACTGGCTTACAATAAATGAACAGAATATGCTTACTCTTGTAGGCCCGATTATCGGAACATGCAATCTTGAAGGCGTTGAAAATCCTTATAAAAAGCTTTATCAGGAAAATCACCACATGCTTCTTGCACAGGCTAAGACAATGAAGCTCTGCCATGACATGATTCCGGGAGCAAAAATCGGACCTGCTCCTAATATTTCACTTATCTACCCTGCTTCATGCAAACCTGAGGACGTGCTGGCAGCCCAGAACTTCAACGCAATAAGAAACTGGCTGTATCTTGACATGGCTGTTCACGGCCGCTACGACAACATAGTATGGACCTTCCTTGAGGAACACGACGCGGTTCCTGTTATTGAGGACGGCGATATGGAAATAATGGCACAGGGACATCCTGACTTTATCGGTTTCAACTACTACAACACTTCAACTGTTGAATGGGATGACGGAAGCGCGGTTGCACGTTCAGGTGACCAGCAGAGCGGCGGAAGTGAACCTGGTGTTTACAAAACATTCGCAAATCCTAACCTTGTGCGCACTGAATTCGGATGGGAAATCGATCCGGCAGGCTTCAGAGCGACAATGCGAGAAATCTACAGCCGTTATCATCTTCCTGTTATTATAACTGAAAACGGTCTTGGTGCATATGACAAGCTCACAGATGACGGAAAGATTCATGACAACTACAGAATCGAATACCTCAGACGACATATTGAACAGATTAAGCTTGCCGTTACTGAAGGTGTTGAGGTTATGGGTTACTGTCCGTGGTCTGCAATTGACCTTGTTTCAACACACGAGGGTGTTGTAAAGCGTTACGGATTTATCTACGTAAACCGTGATGAATTTGATCTTAAGGATCTTGCGCGCTACCGCAAGGATTCATTCTTCTGGTACAAAAAGGTTATTGCTTCAAACGGTGAAGATCTCACTGACTGATATATATTGTAAAAATGCGGTGTCCTCAGACGGGAACACCGCATTTTTCATACCAGATCCTTTATACTGATTACCTTCCTTGCTATACCCTGAATTATACAGTGGTCATACTCCTGGGTTTCATAACTGTCATTTTCAGGTATAAGGAGAATCTTATGTCTTTTCCTGTCAGTGCGAAAACGCTTGAGAGTTGCTTCGTCACCGACAAGAGCTACAACAATGCTTCCCTCATCAGCAGATGAGGCGGCTTCCACAAGTACCATATCACCGTCATTTACGCCGACGTTAATCATGGAATCACCGTGGGCAGTTACTATAAAGCACTCCCTGCCTCCTGTAAGGGAACGGGGAAGCGATACCATGTTTTTTACCGTACCGTCTGCAAATATCGGTGCTCCGCATGCGATATCACCGAGAAGCGGAACCTGAACCGTATCAGCAGAGGCCGCTTCTGAGGTTATGCGTATACTTCTGTGACCGTTAATCTCAATACGTCCCTGCGACTGAAGCTCCTGCATATATCTGTTGGTTGTGGAACGCGCAAGCCCGAAACGTTCAGCCACTTCAGTATTGGAGGGAGCAGTGTCATTTGCGGACTTGTACTCAGCAATAAAATCATATATATCATCAAGGAGCTGCTGATTTTTACTTCGCATATATTCACTTTCCTCCTGTCGTGTCAGAATGGTTTTCTTCTTTGTTTACAAGATATGAATGCCGGATGGATCCGAACATTTTTTCCTTCTCCTCTGCGGATATATCATCACGTTCAAAATATGCCGCAGCTTCTCTGAGCATTCTGCTGAGTTTTATTTCCAGTTCAGTTCTGTCCATATCCGTGCCTTCCCTTCAGAAAAATATATGCAATCATAAACGGAGCATTTGCTCCACTTATATTCTAACACAGATTTCGGCGGGTGTCAATACGGTTTAAAAGGAAACGTTCAATAATAGAATACAGCACATCAAAGTCGTACTTTACGTAACTCTGATGTGCTGACTGCTTTGTACAGAGGATTATACGGGAATTCTGGAGCTGCATGTAACTTTTTCAATTACAATTTCATCGCAGTCCCCCCACCAGTATCCGAATAAAACATATCCGTTCAGAACATCCGTATATTCTTTTATTTCATCCGGAAGTTCCCACACGGCAGCTGCAGTGTCTGCGTCACTTTCCACAGTTGATTCGTCAGGAGCCTGATACCAGTCTTCAGATGTTTTACCGGGACATTCAGGATTCACTGATATACCTGTTCCGTATTTTACCTGTCCGGTATTACTTCCGTCTGCTGAACGGAAATAAAATGTGACGGAGTCTATAATTCCGCCCGGTTCGGTCAGATCGCTAAGCTTCATTTTAAAAGTCTGGTCTTTTACAAGGTTAAGAACTGCGTCGCAGCTTACTTCCTTTTCAGTATATTCCCAGTCAGGAACAGCGGCCTGATATGCATATCTTTTTGAATCAGGAGTATCCATTTCCTTAATTGCATAATCAGTGTACTTTGCTTCCTGAGTAACAATACTCTCAATATTCCAGGTAACCGCAGGCTCGTTTACGGTTTTATTCTTACTGTCAGTACTGCGGTCACGGCATCCGTTCATTGCAAACAGCTCTGCTGCAAGCAGTACAGCAAAAACGGGTATAATTACGGAAAGAGCCTTTTTACGCTTGCCGGTAATTCCGGTATTTTCTTCGTCGTCACCATAAATGCTGTCCTGAAGCTGTTCACTGCTTTCGGAACTGATTCTCATGGCTATTTCATCCGGACCCGGTACTGACTTAAGAGCACCCTTTCGTTCTGTAACGATTCCGGCAGCTGTATTTGCAAACTTAAGGATACCCGCAAGTTCTTCATCAGTATATTCACGGAATCCGTACTCAAGAATCTTACCGAGAGCTGCACCGAAAAATACATCACCGGCACCTGTAGTGTCCGTAACTGCTGTCACTGAAGCACTGCAGTAAACCTTTCTGCCGCCGGTATATGCCGCAGAGCCTCTGCTTCCCATAGTCAGAAAAACAAGCGGGATACCGTACTCGCTGATAAGTGCCTCTGCTGCCCTGTCAGGATCACTCTCACCGGTAAACCACTGTATTTCATCGTCTGAAATCTTCAGAATCTTACAGTGCGAAAAGCCATAGCTTATCTTTTCCCTCGCCTTTTTCAGACTGTCCCACAGATTTTCACGCAGATTAGGGTCAAATGAAATCATCAGGCCGTTTTCCTCGGCTGTAATTACCGCCTTTTTTGTAGCTGCCTCGCTTGTTTCATTTGTCATTGAAAGCGAGCCGAAATGAAATATCCTGCTTTCCCTTATCAGCTTCGTATCCACATCATCTTCCGTAAGCATCATATCAGCGCCGGGATTTCTGTAAAAAGAAAAATCCCTGTCTCCGTCAGACATATTATGAACAAACGCAAGTGTGGTGTTTATGTTTTTATCCTTTACAAGTCCTTCCATGGATATTCCGGCCTTCTCAGCTTCGTCCGCAAGCATCTTTCCGAACATATCATTTCCGACTTTTCCTATAAATGCAGTTTTGTATCCCTGCTTTGCAAGCATGGCAAGCACATTGCACGGTGCACCGCCCGGATTTGCCTCCATAACCGGATTTCCGCTGCCGCTTCTTCCGCTGTCAGTAAAATCAACAAGCAGTTCACCAAGTGCACATACGTCGTATTTTTTCATTATATTTCATCTCCCCCTGTAAATTTACGAAACCGGATAAAAAAAATAACAGTTAAGTCTTACAGCTCTATTATAGCATTTTTCAGTATACTGTACAATATATTTTTCGGCATCATGGTTATCATTTAAACAAAAAACACGAAGAATTATCTGATTAATTCTTCGTGTTTCTGATTTTATTCAGCTTAAATACGCCGCAATGTCACTGCTTTTATCTGCAGAGCAGTGATGCAAAGAGGATGAGGTCGGCGGAAGTGATGGTGCCGTCGTGGTTAAGGTCGGCGTGTTCCTTTTTTACCGGTTCATCTGCTGAAATAATTCTGTTTTTAAGAGCTGTAAAGTCAACTGTGTTTACTACGCCGTCGCCGTTTACATCGCCGACGGAGAACGGTGACACCGGCGATGTGCCGGATTTTGTGATTACAAGTGACGGGAAGGCTTCGTTATCACGGGCATCGTCATCACCGATAAATCTGGCACCGGATACCGTGAAGAAGATTTTCTGTCCTTTTTCAAGAGTAAAGTCAGCTGCGTCTTTATTTAATCCGATAAAGGTACCGTTTTCGTCATATGCAGCAAGAACTGCGTACTCAGATGCAGGCCTGTCATCTGAACCAAGAAGCTCCGCATGATAGCGGACCGGTCCTTCATCTTCAGAAGTAAACTCCCAGAAATACACGTTATCGCCGTAATTTTTTTCTCCTGCTCTGTTGTACTGTGAAAGCGCTGCGTTTACCGGCAGTGCATCTTCAGGAAATTTTTCAAAATATGATATAACCGGGACTGTAACATCGCCGAAATATTTTCCCTTTCCTCTGAAAACATACTCATGCCGTCCGGTAAGTCTGTCCCAGCCATCATTTACCATTGCATAGTCTGTTCCCTCGCTGAGAGTGTATTCGCCGTCGGTGAATACAACTGACGGTGTGGTTCCCGTCTGAGTCTGTACATATGACTCCGGTGCCGTTACTCCGCACGCAGCGAGATATCCCTCTGTATCAAAATACAGCCCGAAGCTGTTCACGCCCCTTGTTCTGACATATACCGTGTACTTCTCTCCCGGAGTAACATCAGCCTCGTATACTCCTCTGCAGTCAGCGTCAATGCTATACACGATTTTGTCGTCACTGCCGAGAATTGTGATATTTACTTCAGAGAAGCAGTCATCATGTATAAAGTAAATGCTCTTTTCCGGTATCCATGAGTAAATCATGCTGCTTCCCGGTGATGATATTTCAGTTGTATTAAGACCTTCTTTAAGTGTTTCAGCAACAAATCCGGAAGGCGGATTTATTCTCCAGCTAAATTCAGTTTCACCGCCGAACCGCCCGATGCCCTTTATCTTTCCCGTGTATATTCCCGGACCTGTCTCAGGTGTGACAAGCACCTCATAGTCAGTTCCTTCAGCAAGAATCTCTCCGGAGTATTCAACAGTTATCTCAGGAGTAAGTGCCTTACCTGTGTGTTCA
>JAZUIH010000132.1:0-17575 GCA_045642145.1 Oscillospiraceae bacterium
AATGAAATAATGAAAACGGTAAACAACTTTGTTCGTCGGCGAATGTGTCGTCAAAAATTTTAAATTTGACAGATTTTAATTTGCAATGATATATTTTGCTTTGAACATAAGATTTGTTTGTAATTCAGAATCGTTTCGAAAAAACGATTCTGAAACGATTTTTATTTAAAAATATAAATGTGGAATACCTTAAATATCAGTATTTCAATGGAAAACAGAAAACTATTGTATAATCGTTTGAATCGTGCTATAATAACGATAACGACGATTCAGACGATTATAAGGAGTTCAATTATGCAATATAAAGAAAGTTTTACGATAGAATTAAAGAGAGAACTTAATCACGACTTTAAAAAGGAAATAATAGCTTTTGCCAATTCTGACGGAGGAGAAATTTTTGTTGGTGTTGATAAAGACGGAACACCAATAGGTGTAAACGATACAGAATCAGTAATGGAAGCTATAGGAAATATGATTCGCGATGGAATAAGACCTGATTTAACAGCTTATACTTCCATTGAATGTATTAAGAATAATGTAATAAAGGTTGAAGTATTAAGAGGCACCAAAAGACCATATCATCTGACAGACAAAGGCCTGAAACCTACAGGAGTTTTTATAAGGCATGGAGTTTCATCAGTTCCTGCAACGGAAGAAGTAATCCGCCAGCTTATTCGTGAAAGCGACGGAACATATTTTGATAAGTCAAGATGTGTTAATCAGGAGCTGACGTTTGAATATACTCAGAAATATTTTGATAATGCAAATCTGAAATTTGAAGATAATAATAAAAGAACACTTGGAATAATAGATGCTGACGGATATTATACTAATTCAGCTTTATTATTTTCGGATCAGTGTGAGCATGGCATAAAGTGTGCGATATATGAAGGAACAGGAAAAACAGAATTTAAGGCAAGAAAGGAATTTACAGGCTCAATTTTAAAGCAGATGGATGAAGCGTTTGAGTATATCAATGTATATAACAAGCAGAACAGTTCTTTTGAAAATCTGAAAAGAGTTGATCATCATGATTATCCTTTGTATGCAATTCGTGAGGCTTTGCTTAATGCTATAGTTCATCGGGATTATGATTACAGCGGAAGTATTCTTGTGAATATTTATGATAACAGGATAGAGTTTGTTTCAATTGGGGGACTTGTAAAAGGAATTACAGTAAAAGATATTATGAACGGGATATCTCAGCCGAGAAACAGCGTAATTGCAAATGTTTTTTACAGATTAGAACTTATAGAGAGCTATGGTACAGGAATACAGAGAATACTGGAATCTTATTCTAAGTGTTCTGTACAACCGACATTTACTCCATCACCTGCATCTTTTGTTGTTATGCTGCCGAATACAAAATACAATAGTGATTCTGAAATGACTGATGAGGAGAAAGTTCTGAGTTTGTTTGAAGAAAAAAACGAAATTTCAAGAAAAGATATCGAAACTGTTTTATCATGTACCAAGAGTGCAGCGATAGGTGTCATTAACAAACTGATATCAGAAGACAGAATTATTAAAAATGGTGCTGCAAGAGCGGTGAGATATAAGTTGAAATAATATGATTTTCGACACAATAGCAAAGGCCGCCTGATGGCGGCCTTTATATTTATCTTATCTGTGTTTACGCTCCGGAAATTTTCTGTAGTAGTTCTGCTTGTCTTCGTACATTTCCGCGTCTGCCGTTCGGATAGCTTCCTGTATATCTTCGCAGTCGTTACCGAAAGATAATCCGAGAGAAAAACTTACACTGTCAGTTTTTTCAGATTCAGTTCTCAGCAGATTAACACGTTCATTAATAACGTCATGTGGTATACCGGCAGCCAGTATCATAAATTCGTCTCCGCCTGTACGGTATATTTCACATTCAGGAAATACCTGTGAAAGTCTGAAGGCGGCTTGTATTATTAGAATATCACCGGCCTGATGACCGTTTCTGTCATTTATCCGTTTAAGTCCGTTAAGATCGGCATATATTACACAGTAGTCTGCACTGGCAGTATCTTCAGCTGTAAAATTCGAAATACGGTTTATCATAGCGTTGCGGTTATATACGCCGGTGAGCTGATCTGTTGAACTCATTTGCTCAAGCTTTTTCAGCAGCTGGTAATTTGCGATTTCAGATGCAAGCAGATAGGATGTTATTTCGAGAATTTCCTTTATTTTTGAAGTATTTGAAGTATCAAAGTTTACCGCCCATATATAACCGAGAAGATTATTGTTGTACTTAAGAGGAAAAAGTACCACACTGTCTACTCCGGCTTTCTGCATTGAATTGTAAAATACGGAATCGCGGCTTTTCAGAATCTCCATGTCGCTTTCTCCCGACAGTATAAGACAGCTGCTTCCGGCAATTGATTTTTTCCATGAATCAACGACAGTATAAAAATCTTTACCAAAGCTGGCAATATGCTGTTCCATCGGAACAATCTGCACGGAAGGGTCAGAAGACTGACAAAGCACGGAGCACTGACGATTCTGTTCATCTGTCAGGACAATGCAGCTCATTTTTGCGCCGCATATGGAACGTATATCATTCACTACTTCTTCGATTGAATTTTTGAAATTTCCTGAACTTCGTAATTTGATACATGTTTCAATTACTGCTGCAGAAGTCGAAGCTGAAAGATTTGACATAATTTCAGTATCAGCATTTCTTGTAATCTCCTGTGAATATGCACAGTAAAATTTGTCAGTTGAATCAAATTCGAGCGGAAACATATGTACGTCAAGCCAGAATGAATACCTGTCAGGCTTTATATACTCATGCAGAAGTTTTTTCTGAACAGCACAGCGATAGCACTGATTTTCGAAATTAAGATCCTTTGGAACGTAGTTTTCATATGGTGAATCCGGGATGAATTTATTGCTCATCATCTGACTGGCAGCCATATGGTTCTGTGTATCTTCAATAGAGTTTATGTATGCTTTGTTTCCCGCAACAATACGGATATTTCCAAATTTTCCGTCAGGCAGTTTTTCGATTGATAATATACATGTCATAGATGAAAAACTGTCAGAAAGTTTCTGAAAATCCATAAAAGCCTCCTGTTATATTTATTGCGTTTACTGTAAAATTTAGTTGAGATATTATTATTATACACCTGTTTCGGCTATTTGTCTACTATCACACAGAATTTTCGATAATAATTTATGATTTGTTACACAACCCCGGTATTCTTTATCGGCCATTACGGCATTGACAACGGCAGGTGTTTTCGTCACTGCGCTCTGAATGTTACGGAGCCTGTTTCTGCATCCATTGCATCAACAATTGCAAGAGACTCAAGCTGGTAGCCGAGATTTCTTATAATCGTGCCGCCTGACTGGAAGCCCTTTTCAACGGCAATGCCGATGCCTTCAACCGTACCGCCTGACTGATTAACTATTGATATCAGGCCCTGAAGAGCACATCCGTTTGCAAGAAAATCATCAATAATAAGTACATGGTCATCCGGACCAAGAAATTTCTTTGAAACAATTACCTGGTTTTTGCACTTGTGAGTAAATGACTCAACCTCGGCGATATACATATCACCGTCAATATTAATACTCTTTGATTTTTTCGCAAAAACTACAGGAACATCAAAAAACATTGCGGCTACACAGGCAATGCCGATGCCTGATGCCTCTATTGTCAGTATTTTGTTTATATTTTTTTCTGCAAAACGTTTTTTGAATTCCTCCCCCATCTGTCTGAAAAGAGAAATATCCATCTGATGATTCAGAAATGCGTCAACCTTAAGTACATTTCCTTCCTTTACTATTCCGTCTCTGCATATTCTTTCTTCCAAAAAATTCATAGTGTACCTCCACTTAATAAATATATACAGTATATTTTTAATCGGTTCCGAAAGCAATTTTTTCAGGTGTTACAGGAAGCTCCCTGTGCCATACCCCTGTCGCACGGTAAATGGCGTGGACAATCGCAGGGGCAGGAGTGTTTATAACTATTTCGCCTATGGATTTGGCACCAAAAGGCCCTGTCGGCTCATTGCTGTGTTCAAACTCTACCGTAAGTTTTCCGGTATCAAGTCTTGTCGGAATTTTGTACTGCATAAAATCCTTTTCAATGAGACCGCCGTTTTTCATAAACGAAAGATTTTCAAACAGTGTATGTCCGATACCCTGTGCAATTCCGCCCTCAGCCTGAATTCTTGCAAGAGCAGGATTGACAGGTATTCCGCAGTCAACAACTGCCATATAGTCTATGATTTTTACCTGTCCGGTAAGTCTGTCAAGTTCGATTTCAACCATTCCCACCATGAACGGAGGAGGGGAAACAGGGGAACTGTGGGAAGCTGTTGCCTCTGCTGTTCGTTCACTGAAGCACTGACATTTGTAGGCTATGTCGCTGAGCGGTATTTTTCTGCCTGTCGGAAGATGAATTACTTCTCCGTCGTCAAACTGCATTTCTTCAGCGGGACATCCGATTATTTCCGCGCCGATTTCACAGATTTCCTTTTTAAGCTTTGTGCAGGCAATTTCCACAGCCTTTCCGGTGATGTAGGTTGTTGATGAAGCATAGGAACCGGAATCGTAAGGGGACGCATCCGTATCAGCACCGAAGACTGAGATTTCATCAACGTCGCATCCGAGACACTCAGCAGCCATCTGTGCAAGAATTGTATCACAGCCTGTGCCCATATCAGCTGCACCGATAATGAGAATGTAACCGCCGTCCTCAGTAAGCTTTACTGTTGCCGAGCCTACGTCCACGCCTGAGATACCTGAGCCCTGCATTGCCATTGCAACACCTGCGCAGCGTACCTTTCCGTTTCCCATATCGCGTACGGGATATTTTCTGTCCCACTCAAACATTTCACGGCAGTGTTCAAGACATCTGTCAAGAGCGCAGGCATTTGCGGTTTCACCGTAATAGGCCGGCATAACCATGCCTTCACGAACCATGTTTTTAAGTCGTATTTCTGTAGGATCGATTCCGAGTTTTTCCGCAAGTTCATTTACAGCGGACTCCAGTGCAAATATTCCCTGGGTTGCACCGTAGCCTCTGTATGCACCAGCTGCAAGAGTATTTGAATACACTACATCATAGCTGAACCGGTAGGCTTCAAGTGAACCGGAATACATAGGTATTGATTTGTGTCCGGAAAGTCCCACGGTGGTAGGACCGTGTTCACCGTAGGCTCCTGAGTTTGAAAGAGTATACAGATCTATGGCGCGGATTGTTCCGTCGTTATCCGCACCGAGACGGAGAGTGATTTCCATTTCGTGACGTGGTGAGCCTGCGATGTGACTTTCCTCTCTTGTGAAAATAATCTTTGCAGGACGACCGGTTTTCAATGTGACGAAAGCCGGGTAAACTTCGCTTACAGCAGTCTGTTTTGCACCGAATCCGCCGCCGATTCTCGGCTTTTCAACTCTTATCATACTTTTCGGAATTCCGAGTGCATTTGACAGAATTCTTCTGCAGTGAAAAACAATCTGCGTTGAGGATATAACATGAAGTCTGCCGTATCTGTCAAATTCGGTATATGTGCGGAAGGTTTCCATCATAGCCTGGTCAAAGGCTCTGGTGTGATAGGTGTGTTCAATTACAACATCACAGTCTGAAAGAACCGCATCAATGTCGCCGTCATGGTTTTCACCGCTTGCTACCAGATTTCGTCTGTTGTCTCCGCCCACACTGCACGGAGGAAACCAGTCTTCTTCAGGATGTACAAGAACATTGCTGTCTTTTGATTTCCTGAAATCAATCACGGCCTCAAGAACTTCATATTTTACCTTTATCAGCTTCATTGCCTTCAGTGCAGCCTTTTCGCTTTCCGCGGCAATAATTGCAACAGGTTCGCCGACAAATCTTAAGTGTCTGTCAAGAATAAGCCTGTCATAAGGGGAGGGTTCAGGATAGGTCTGGCCTGCTATGGCAAAACGGTTTTTCGGTACATCCTCCCATGTGTAAATATCAACTACGCCGGGAACTTTTTTTGCTGTATCGGTTTTGATTTCACTGACAACGGCATTGGCATGAGGGCTTCTGAGAAGCTTTACAACAAGTGCGTCTCCCGGAGTTATATCATCGGTGTAGACCGGTTTTCCAAGGAGAAGCTGACGTGAGTCCTTCTTTGGCACGGATTTTCCGACTGCCCTGTAATTCCTGCTTTCCATTTATAAATCACCGCCTTTTCGGCTGTCAAGATAATTTCTTATTCCGCGGAGCTGCCCCTCGTAGCCTGAGCATCTGCATAGGTTGCCGCTGAGAAATGCCCTGATTTCGTCGTCTGAAGGATCCGGATTTTCACGCAGAAGTGCAATTGTGTTCATAACAAATCCCGGATTGCAGAAGCCGCACTGGTCAGCGCCCTGTTCAGCAATAAATCCGATGAAACCGGAAGCTTCCTCCTGAAGACCTTCAAGCGTAAACACATCCTGACCGTCTGCTCTTGCGGCAAGAACAGAACATGAAAGAACCGGTTTTCCGTTCATAATAACCGTACAGAGTCCGCAGTTTGAAGTTTCACATCCGCGTTTTACACTCAGACAGCCGTGCTTTCTGACCAGATCAATAAGAAGCAGGTCAGGCTCAATATCTTCTGATATAATCCTGCCGTTTAGTTTCAGTTTTATATTCACTGTATGCCGCCTCCGTTCTCAGTAAGTAATCTTGTTATGAGCACCTTTGCAAGTCTTTTTCTGTATGCGGCACTGCCGCGCATATTTGAACCGAAGCTCAGCTTTTCGGCAGCTGCTTCCGCAAAAGCCTCTGCCTGTTCAGGTGTCGGATTTTCAGAAAGAATTCTGTCTGTGTCCTTTATCAAAACAGCCTTTTGAGGCCTTGCGCCTGCAGAGCATCTCCACATTCCGTCAAAATAAGAAACTGCACAGTTTAACACAGGAAAATCAGTGCTCTGTATTCTCATGTCGCTGTATGCAAAGCGCCCTCTGGTCTTGTTTATTATAACCCTTACGATTATGTCTCTGTCATGCTTCATGGATGCGAACTCTTCAATCGTGACGATTCCGCCTTTGTAAAGCTCAACTCTGCAGTCAAGTGACATGAGAAGTGTCAGCACGTCTGAAAATCCGTAGCGTCCCCACAGGCTTCCGCCTATAGTTGCAAGATTACGGAACTGTACGCCGACTATGTTCTGAAAAGCCCTTTTTACAGCGTTGTCCGTGTACATATTCAGACCCTCGTGAGTTTCAAGTGAACGAAGAGATGCCATCGCTCCTATGATAAATTCGTTGTCGGTTTCTTCTGTTTTATCAAGTCCGAGGCCGGAAAGGTCAATGGCTGTATCAATCATTCCGCTTCCCGTTTTAAGCCACAGCATTCCGCCTATTATCCTGTTCTTTTTCTTCTGGTTAAGTTCGTAAGCCTGTTCAAGACTCTCTGCTCTTACATACTCTTTAATTGTAATCATAAGCATTTCTCCTGTTTTCGTGCTTTATGTCTTTAATTATATCATGGTGCCTTGACTATGTAAAGCTGAATATGGTATAATACCGTTGTTGTTTTAAAGATACAACGGTATTACAGAAAGGATTTTTTGAAATGAAAAAGTTAATCGCATTAATTTCGGGCATAGCAGTTATGCTCTCATTCGTATCATGCGGCATATCAGGTTCAGATGATTCATCAAAGGCATCATCCGGGGAAACAGCTGAAACAGCTTCTGCTGTAACACAGGCAGATGATGCAGATGTTACAGAACCAGCAGAAACAACAGAGGCTGCCGTTACGGAGCAGATTACTGAACCGGCTGATTCATCAGAGAAAAAAGCAGCATCTGTATATCCTCTTACAGTTACCGATCAGGCAGGCAGGGAAGTGGTTATTGAGAAAAAGCCTGAAAAGCTTGTCAGCGGATACTATATCTCAACAAGTGCACTGATTTCACTTGGCCTTAAGGACAGGATTGCAGGAGTTGAAGCCAAGGCAGAAAAACGTTCTGTATACAGGCTCAGTGCCCCTGAACTTATCAGCCTTCCGAATGTAGGTTCAGCAAAGGATTTTGACCTTGAAGGATGTATTGCACTCAGTCCGGACCTTGTTATTCTTCCGGTAAAGCTTAAGAGTGCTGTCGAAGACCTTGAAGCTTTTGATATTGATGTAATTCTCGTTAATCCGGAAACAGCTGAACAGCTTGATGAAATGATTGATATAATAGCTGCTGCTACTGATACAAGGACAAATGCAGACAAACTTACTGACTATATTGATAATGTCAGATCACAGCTTGAGGCTGTTTCAGGTGATGCACCGTCAGTTTATCTTGCCGGAAATTCCTCATTTCTTTCAACTGCAGGTGCAGCTATGTATCAGTCTGATATGATAAGACTTGCAGGCGGAAAAAACGCTGCAGAGGAAATTACAGATACATACTGGGCAGAAGTAAGCTATGAGGACGTTCTTGCGTGGAATCCTGAATATATTATTATAGCTTCCGATGCTGAATATTCAGTTGAGGACGTTGTAAATGATGAAAGTCTTGCAGAGGTTTCAGCTGTCAGGAACAATAAGGTTTACAAGCTTCCTGGAAAGGCTGAGGCCTGGGACAGTCCTGTTCCGGGCGGAATTCTTGGTTCAGTATGGGCAGCGTCGGTTCTTCATCCGGATGAAATGAGTGAACAGAAATGCAGTGAAATAATCGACGGATTTTACAGTGAATTCTACGGATTCAGCTATAGTGAAGCGGAATAAAATCACAGCTGCTGTACTGCTGATTCTGCTTGCCGCAGCTGCTTTAAAAAGTCTGACTGTCGGAAAGTATGAGCTGTCCTTCGATAAAATTCTGGAAGGCGATGAGATGCAGAGAAAAGTTTTTTATACTCTGCGTCTGAGCCGTACAGCCGTAGCTGTTATCGGAGGAGCGGTTCTCGGAATATGCGGCTTTGTCTATCAGACCGTTTTCAGAAATCCCCTTGCTTCCCCTGACATAATCGGCGTATCATCAGGCGCAAGTCTTGGTGCGGCTGCAGGTATACTGTGGTTCGGAAGTGCAGATGCCGTTACAGCGTCATCCTTTGCAGGCGCAGTTTCAGCAGTCTGCCTTGCTGTACTGCTTTCGTCAGCTGACAGAACAGGAAAAAAGAGTACGATAGTTCTTGCCGGTATTGCTGTACATGCACTGGCACAGACCGCACTTATGTTTCTTAAAATTACGGCTGACCCTGAGCGGGAACTTGCTTCCATTGAGTACTGGATTATGGGCAGCCTTGCAGGTGTCACTTCGTACAAAATCGGTGCAAATCTGATAATCTGCGCTGTGGTTACAGTCATGCTTCTGCTGCTGCATCGTCAGACAATTCTTCTTTCAGCCGATGAGGGAGAAGCCAGAATGCTTGGCGTAAGTGTAGGAAAGATAAGACTTGCTGTTCTTCTTCTTGCAACTCTTGCAGTTTCTGCAGTTGTAAGTCTGACCGGACTTATAAGCTTTACGGGACTTCTGGCGCCGCATATTTCGAGACTCATAACGAAAAGCAACCGTATGGTTACCATGGTTTTCAGCGGCCTGACAGGTGCGGTGCTTCTCTGCAGTGCAGATATACTTGCACGAAGTGTGGCACAGACAGAACTGCCTGTAAGTATTTTTACAAGCATTATCGGTGTTCCGCTGCTGATTTTTCTGACACTGAAAGGCAGGGCTTCGGAATGAGTGAGATAATTCTTTCGGCCTCGGATGTCAGTGCAGGATACGGTAAAAAACAGATTATCAGCAATATTTCATTTTCAGTAAATGAGCATTCTGTTGTCGGACTTCTTGGCGTGAACGGATGCGGGAAAACCACTCTGCTGAAATCACTGTGCGGAATAATCCGGCACAGCGGAAAAATTGAAATCTGCGGCAGGGATATAAATAAACTGACTCCGGGGCAGACTGCCGGAATCTGCAGCTATATTCCGCAGAGAAGCGGTATTTCAATTGATATTTCCGCACTTGATGTTGTGCTTATGGGATTTAATCCTGAACTCAGGCTTTTTGAACTGCCGGGCAGGGAAATGCGTAAAAAAGCAGTGGAAATGCTTGAGCTTGCAGGAATTGGCGGCAGAGAGAACGACAACTATTCACATTTCAGTGAGGGAGAGAAACAGCTATGTATCCTGGCACGTTCCATGGTAAGGGAATGCCGCCTTATGCTTATGGATGAGCCGGAAAGCGCGCTTGATTTCGGGGGACGATACCGTATGCTTGAAGCAGTAAAAAATATTACCGTGCAGCGTTCATGCTCTGCGGTTGTCACTCTCCATGACCCGCAGCTCGCACTGAATATGTGCTCAAAAATACTGCTTATGAAAGACGGTAAAGTTTTTTCGGAAATTGAACCGGCTGAAACCGGTACGGAGGAAACCGAAAATCAGCTTGCCCGGATATACGGTCCGCTCAGTGTACACAGGTGTACAGGAAAAAACGGAAAAAGTCAGTTTGTACTTGTAAAGGAATGAGCTATGCGAATACATGTAAAAATTACTATGCTCGATGATGACGGAAACAAATTTTTCGGAGAGGGTCCTTACAGACTTTTGTGCCTGGTTGAAGAAACAGGCTCTCTGCGTTCAGCTGCACTTTCAATGGAAATGGCATATACAAAAGCTCTGAAAATGCTGAAACGTGCGGAGGAAGTGCTCGGTTTTCAGCTTACCCACAGGACAGCGGGCGGTGTTTCAGGCGGAGGAAGCAGCCTTACCGAACAGGGAAAGGAGTGGCTGAAAAAATATGAAGAATATCACAGCGCCTGCATCGCAGCTGAAAAGAAGCTCTTTGACGAATTCTTCGGCTGATATACCCGATAAACTTTTTGGAAACACCGGACTTGTTATTATGGCATCAGGTGAGGGAAAACGCTTCGGAGGAAATAAGCTTATTGCTGATTTCAAAGGAAAGCCTCTGATTACCTGCATTCTTGAGGCATCTGAAAATATTTTTATGAAGCGTGTCGTTGTGACGCGCCATGAAAGCATTGCGAAAATCTGCCGTGAAAACGGTGTTGAGGTAATTGTTCATGACATGCCCTACAGAAGTGATACTATACGAATCGGAACACAGTTTATGTCGGATACTGACTTCTGCGGGTTCTGTCCTGCGGACCAGCCGCTGATTTCTGCTGAAACTCTGCGTACGCTTGTTACGGCTTCCGTTTCACAGAAAGAGTACTGTGTTCGCCCCAGATGCGGAGATACGGTTGGAGCACCGGTATTTTTCCCGAAGAAGCTGTATAGTGAACTTATGAATCTTCCACAGGGAAGCGGCGGAAATTATGTTATAAAAAAACATCCCGGACTGCTGAAGTACATCAGCGTCCGGAATGCATACGAACTTATGGATATTGATACCCGTGAGGATATTTTAAGACTGCAGGAGTACGGCTGTTAAAAAAGCCGCACTCCTTTTATTTTTATTCAGCTGATTTTTCCTGTACTGAATCAGTATCAGCTGAGCTGTCCTTCGGAAGGAGAACATTAAGCAGGATTGCGACGAGGGCTGCAGGAACAATTCCTGAACCGCCGAATATAAGGGATAATGTCTGCGGGGCACTGCTGAGTATTGAAGGATT
The DNA here is from genome assembly GCA_045642145.1 of Oscillospiraceae bacterium. Taxonomy (GTDB): domain Bacteria; phylum Bacillota; class Clostridia; order Oscillospirales; family Ruminococcaceae; genus HUN007. Next base: position 11,527 of record JAZUIH010000132.1, read on the forward strand.
TGCACCCATACCATATCCGAGACCAAGTGAAACTGAAATAATGCTCAGATTTCTTGCTGTAAGCGGTTCGCGTGTAATAAGCTGAATGCCGCTTATTACAATTGATGAGAACATCATAACTGCAGCACCGCCGAGAACAGCCTGAGGCATAATTGAAACAACCGCACCAAGCTTTGGAACAAGACCGCAGAGAATAAGGAACAGACCGCCTGTAGCAAGTGCCTTTCTGTTTACGACCTTTGTCATTGATACAAGACCAACATTCTGACTGAATGAAGTATTCGGAAGAACACCGAAGAGTGAGGCAAGACTTGAACCGACACCGTCACAGATTACACCGCCTGAGAGCTCCCTGTCAGTTGCTTCTCTGTTCATGCCGCCGACAGTAACGCCTGAGATATCGCCTACGGTTTCAACGGCGGTAACTATAAACATAATCAGAACAGGTATTATTGCTCTCATGTCAAAAACAGGTCTGACAGGTATAAATTCAGGGACTGCAAACCAGGCGGCTTCTGAAACTTTGTTCCAGTTTAATACCCAGGCTTTTGTGTATTCCACATTTTCCGCATTAACGGCAGTGGTATCGAGCACAAGCCCCATGATACCCGCAGCAATATAACCGGCCACGATACCGATAAGTATTGAAGTGTTGCGTAAAAATGCATTTTTGCTGTGTTTCATCACAAGAATGATTACCAGAACAAAAAGTGCAAGCAGAAGATTCTCGACCGAGCCGAAGTCCTTTGCATTGTTTCCTCCGCCGAAGGAATTTACGCCGACTGATATAAGACTCAGGCCGATTGAAAGAACAACCGTACCGGTTACAACTGCCGGAAAAAATTTTCGCAGCGGTTTCAGAAAAAATCCGAGAATTCCCTCGAAAATGCCGCCGATGAGTGAAGCACCCATAATGGCACCGTAAGCAATAATTCCTCCGCCCATGGTAGCGGCAACAGAATTGAATACACCGATAAAGCCCGATGAAGTTCCCATGATAATCGGAACCTTTCCTCCCACAGGACCAATGCCGAAAAGCTGTATGAGTGTTACGATTCCGGCAATTATCATCGCGTTCTGCAGAAGACTTATCTGCAATTCCTCAAAACCGCTTCCGACAATTCCGCATGTTCCGGTGATAATGAGAAGCGGAGTAAGATTTCCGACAAACATTGCAAGAACGTGCTGAAGTCCGAGAGGAATTGCCTGCCTTAACGGCAGATTACCAGTGAATTCGTATGCTTCCGGAGAAGCTGCTGTTTTGAATTTCATAGTTTACCTCTTTTCCGTAAAAACTTGTTTTAATGGAATTATTATAAATTAATGCGTGGCAAATGTCAATGATAAAAATACAGATTAAGTCAGCGGCTGCACTGCTTGGTTACTGTTCAGCTGTAAATATTTCATTTCTGCTTTCGAAACATTGACAAAACAGGTGAGGTTGTGATAAAATTTTACGGGTCTGTGCATCTTGTTTTTGTTCAGACGTAAATAAAGTAAAACCGCATATGCCGGGAAAGGTTATGGTGATTCTTTTGAGCGAATTCAGAAAACAGCATATGAATATTCAGTGGCACGAGCTGATAAATGTTGACTGTGACCAGTCTGCTGCTCATGCATCTCTGAAGGAAAAATCAACTCTTGTAGGACGTGTGGGACTGATGATGCTGTCAGTCGGTACAGGTGCGTGGAGAGTAAGAGCATCGATGAACAAGATTGCGCGTGCGCTTAATATCGTCTGCAATGCCGATATAGGTCTGCTTTCGATATCATATACATGTATCGAAAACGGCGAGACATATACAAATGCAATTTCGATAAACACCACCGGAGTAAATACAGACAGACTCGATGTACTGGAGTTTTTCTCCGACAGCTTTGCTGAGAGAGCAGACAAATATTCGATAGAGCAGTTTCACAGAATACTTGATAAGATACAGAACATGCCGGGAAATTACAAAGCCTGGAACCTTGCCCTTGCATCAGCAATTGCATGCTGTGCATTCACATTTCTCCTCGGAGGCGGACTTACTGAAATGATTTTTGCCTTCATCGGTGCCGGTGCTGGTCAGTTCGTGCGGAAAAAGCTTATCGAGAGGCATATAACTCTCATAGCAAACGTATGCTGTGCAGTTGCGGTTTCATGCTGTACCTACGTGCTTTTTATCAAGGCAGCCGAAATACTGTTCGGCGTATCAGCAGTGCACCAGTCCGGTTACATATGCTCAATGCTTTTTGTCATCCCCGGATTTCCGCTGATAACAGGAGGAATAGACATTGCAAAGCTTGACTTAAGGTCGGGACTCGAAAGACTGACATACGCATTTGTTATTATTCTGACAGCCACACTTACAGGCTGGCTTACCGCATTTGCATTAAGATTTTCACCGGCAGATTTTCCGGAAAATGATATGGACACGGCACTGAAAATAGTCCTGAGACTTGCAGCAAGCTTCTTCGGAGTTTACGGTTTCTCATTTCTTTTTAACAGCAAACGAAAAATGGCCTTTACAGCAGGAATTATCGGAATGGCTGCCAACACACTGAGACTTGAGCTTACAGACTTTACAGATATCCCCGTAAGCGCAGCCGCCTTTACCGGAGCCCTGTGCGCCGGACTTCTCGCTTCGCTTATAAAAAACAAAGTCGGATACCCGCGTATCACACTTACTGTCCCGTCCATCGTCATAATGGTCCCTGGCATGTTCCTCTACAAGGGAATCTACTACATCGGCCAGTACGACATTGACACCGGCAGCATGTGGATTATAAAAGCCGTCATGATTATCGCCGCACTCCCTCTCGGCCTCATCGCCGCAAGAATAATCACTGACAGAAACTTCAGAAAAAGCAGCTGATATAAAGAAACACCTGCCGCCCGGAAAGCATTCCGGAGGCAGGTGTTTTTTGAAAAAGGATATTTACCAGTCCATACTGTTGTCCATGTATTTCAGTGCAAGACTGTGATCGTATCTGACGGCTGAAGAAACAGCGGCAGGGTATGAACCGGTTACGTTTCCGTTTTCTGTGTATACGATACCGGCTGCTATACCGTCACGTACGTACAGTGCCCATTTTCTGTTTCCGCCGCCGATTACTGAACCATTTATTTCAGCAGAAATTTCTGATTTGTCATCTGACGTTATCAGACCGTCCGGTACAGTGTCACCGAACAGCTCGTGTTCCATTAAAACCGTGGATGCGCCGTTGAAAATTACAGCGGCGCTGGAGTTATACGCATTTATCAGCGCCTTTGAAGTCTGACTGATATTTTCAGCAGGAGGATTTTCACTCTGAACCGGTGTGTCAGTTATATATGAAGCGTTATCCCAGTTCCATAAATTAATATCATTTTCGTAGTTTTTAACAAGATTGTGACCGTAGCAAATCTCCATATCCGAAGGCACATAATTAGGATATGATCCGGTGTATGACCTGCCTGCAAGCGGTGATGGTGAATATACGATTTTATCCTTTTCAGTATCATAGTACTGTACGCCTGAAACAGCATCACTGTCACTGGAACATACTGCACCGGTAACTGTATCGCCTGAAATATAAACAGCCCATTTATTAACTGAAAAACTGTTCAGGTTATCTTTCAGCTTCTTTACAAAATCAGTGCTGTCATCTGAAGTAACCATACCGGAAGGTAATTTTTCTCCGTTTGTTTCCATTTCCTGAAGGACGGTCTGAGCATTTGTGAAAACTGATTTTGCATTGGAATTGCATGAATTTACAGATGCTTTCCTTATCCATCTGAGCGTATTCGGTGAGTAAAATTTCAGCCCGGATTCTGAAACTTCAAGAGTGTACTGGCTGAATTTTTCTTTCCATATACCAGCGTTGCCGGAGGCATATCCGGTTATGTCTTCGCTGTACGGGATTCTCATATCTGCAGGTACGGCGTTAGGGTAGGTACCGACTGCGTCTTCGCACACAGCAGCAACGCCGGTTACTATGTAGTTTTCGGCAGTTATTTCCCAGCGTATGCCTTTGTTTTTCATTTCATAAGGCAGCATTTTCATAAGCTCTTCACTGAATCTGTGATAAATTTCGCTGGTATCAGATTTATCATCGAAGCTTATCTTTATTCCCATTGTTTCATATTCCTGAAGCAGAGTCTGTGCACTGGTGTATACAGCTTTCGCATACGAATTAAGTTCAGGTGTCGGCACTTTTTCAGAAAATTCAGCAGCCTTCAGCTGTTCTTTTTCCCTGACTGTATATTCAGAATAATCTTCCATCCAGCTTTTGCTGCTGTCTGATGCAAATTTTATAAGATCGTCAGAGTAAGGAATATTCAGTCTTCCGGGAACTGCTTTTGGCCATGAACCGCAGAATCCGTCCAGAGGATTTTCGGCAGTAACTCCTTTGACTTCGAAACTGCGTATATCAGCATGCCATCTGTATGTACCGCACTCCGGAGCATTTTTAATCACATACTTTACAAATTCGCTGTCATCATCTGAAGAAATGATGCCGTCAGGAACAGCTTTGCCCATCGTTTCGTATTCCTGAGCAATTGTCTGTATCACGCTGAACAGTTCTTTTGAAATACGTTCTCTTTCTGAAAGACACACATATGCAGAAAAATCTGATATTTCACCCTGTGAAGGATCAGGTGACCTGTATTTACCGAAGTCCTTGTTCCATTCAAAGTAAGGAACGGCAGCAAATTCTGCAAGTCCGCTGCTGAACGGAATATTGAGTGTACGCGGAATCATTCCCGGATAAGCGCCGGTTCTCTGGAGAATATTATCTCCGGTAATACATATTGCATCAGAGTTATCGGGATTTATTACAACAACCCATCTGCTGATTCCGTAAAATTCTGCTTCTTCGTTAATACGCTCTGCCATCTCACGTTCAGCTTCACCCATCTTATCAGTGTTTTTAAGTTCATCTGATGAATATGTCGTTTTAGCAAGTACTGTTCCGGCAGTCTCCAGTTCCTGAGCGACAGAAGATGCGGCAGCTGAAAGTGCTTTTGCAGCACTGTTAAAATATTCAACGCTGAATTTGTCAGCATCAATTTCTGTTTCACCTTCAGCAGAGCTTTTAGCATATATCATGTCCAGAATATCAACCTTGTTGTCGCGGTTCACGTCGAAGTCATATGAGTTCATATCACCTTTGTAGCTGTTATGAAAATAACTTGTGAAGTCAGCCGGATTAAAAGTGTTTTTTGTTTCAGCGCCTGCATATATGGCAGCAGACGATGCCATAATCAGTGCTGTAATGCCACTGATTATTTTTTTATTTTTCATAAAATATCCCCTTTTTTATTTATTTGTTAAAAAATATTTGTTAATATTATAATGCATGATTTTTAAATTGTCAATTAAGGCAGTATTAAAAATTTTTTCTCAAACCCTGTATCTTTTTAATCTTTCATGCGTCATTTATACAGAAGGGAAGTGATTAACCTGAAAGACCTTGATGAAATATACCGTCTGTACGTTAATGACGTATACCGGTATCTTCTCAGAATGACCGGTGACCCGGATCCTGCGGAAGAGCTCACGCAGGAGACATTTTTCAGAGCGGTAAACCAGATAGATAAATTCCGCGGGGAAACCAGTATAAAAGCGTGGCTGATTGTTATTGCAAAAAACTGTTTCTACAGCAGTAAGCGATCAGCGGCTGAAAAGAATATCTCAGTGGATGATATGGAATACGAACCGGTTTCTGATGAAAACATTGCTGAGAATCTGATTAAACGGGAGGATGTAAAACGCATTCACAGAGCGGTTCACGAACTTCCGGAACCCTACAGGGAGGTTTTCAGCCTCAGAATATTCGGTGAGCTGTCCTTCAGGGATATCGCTGATCTTTTCGGAAAGACAGAAAACTGGGCCAAGGTTACATTTTACCGTGCCAAGGCAAAGGTAGCCGACAGATTTTCAAAGGAGCCAACTATAATTTTGTCAATAGAAAAATGAAAAATTCTTGAGAAATTTTTAAAAAACATTTTTCTGAAATTTGGGTATAGCAAAGCAGACTATCCGAAAATAGCCTTAATGGATAATATAGGAAAACGGACTTG
>JAZUIH010000133.1:0-37860 GCA_045642145.1 Oscillospiraceae bacterium
TTTATTTAATTATGTTAGAATTAAATAAAAAAATACAAATATTATTATGAACATCATTTTTATTGTAAACGCATTAAATAAATGCGTTCACTATAATTCACTATATTCAGAAAAGGAAGTGAATGCTTTGAATAAAGAAAAAAACAAATCCTCAGTCAGAATCGCCTACTACAGACTTCTTCTGACAGTTCTCAATGCTGCGCTTATTACGCTGTGTGTTCTGACTGTCACAACCCAGGTGTTCTCCAGGTCGGACTCCCTTCTGAAAAACAAGGTCCTTCAGATGTCCGCACAGCTTAACATGCAGATGCAGATAAACCTCGACAGTTACCTTGAACGAATAGAAACAATCGGCACACTTGCCTTTGCCACACCGCTTAACTATACATATGATGACACCGATCCCGCAAACGATGAGTACGAGGCTGTAAAGGCAAGGGAAGCAATCACCGACAACCTTTACAGGATATGTATGATGGAAAACTTTGTTGACTTCGGTATCATATACAGCAACAACAATTTTGCAGGAAAAATATCAAACGGTTCCCTCAAAACATTCGGCGACGACATTTACTCGGACCTCAGGTCGAAGATTACACGTCCTGCCACCTCAGACGGCTGGTTCACCGGTTACGATAACAACTACAGACGTATCTACTACGTAAAGAAAATTCACGACAACGCAATACTCATGCTCTCCTTCTACTCCTCAGAGCTTAAAAACGTCTTTGAACACTCAAAATCTGAAGGCATGGAGACTCTCTCGGTAAAGCTTGTCGGAACTGACGATACAGTTATATACTCAAACCTTGATGACGAAACAGGCGAAAAGCTAAGCTACGACTTTCTCTCAAGAATCAACAGCTCTGTCTACAGTAACTTCAACATGATAGACGACAAGTATCTTATATCAGTTAATGTATGCAGCACTGAGTGGAAGGTTATCTGCTCAATGCCTTCTGACGTGGTTCTGACTGAAAAAAGCGGACTTCTCAGATCAGTTGTAGTCATATCAGCACTTGCCATGCTGCTATCCATCATAGTTTCAGCAATTATATCAAGAAAAATAATGAATCCTGTTAATTCACTGGTTCTCGATCTTGACGATGAGGCACACACTGACCTTCTAACCGGAATTCTCAACAAACGCTCCTTCGAGATGTTTACTGAAAATGCAATCGAGGACGCGGAGGACTCAGGCACATACTCACTTATTCTTCTTGACCTTGATAACTTCAAGGGCGTTAATGACACACTCGGACACGAGTACGGCGACAAGGTTCTCGCAGGCGTCGGTGATATTCTCAGAAGCGTATTTTCCGATAACGATTATCTCGGAAGACTGGGCGGTGACGAATTCAGCGTATTTTTAAACACCGAAGGCAGAGATGTGCTTGAATATACAGAGGAAAAATGCCGTCAGCTGTGCGAAGCATTTGCTGACAACTACACCGGTGATAATCACAGCTACAAAATATCCGCAAGTATCGGCGCATCATTTTACCCTGAACACGGCGACTGCTTCTCTGACCTGTACAGACGCGCCGACAGGGCTCTGTATCTTTCAAAACGCAGAGGAAAGGACAGATACAGTTTATTCACCATGGAAATGGAGGAAGACGGGATATGAAAAAACTTCGCAGAACAGCAGCCCTGCTTGCTGCACTACCGCTTATGCTCACCTCCTGCGGTGAAGACAAAACACTCATTCTCTCATCTCCGAGCACCACTGAGATATCATTTTCCTGGTGGGGAAACGACAGCAGACATGATTATACCATTTCTGCCGTAAACACCTTTGAGAAGCTTCACGACAGTATTGATGTTACATGCCACTACTCAGAATGGTCAGGCTACCCGACAAGAAACAATGTACAGATGCTTTCCAATACTGAGTGCGACGTAATGCAGATAAACTACTCATGGATAAACCAGTATTCACCGTCCGGGAACGGATACTATGACCTGAATGAGCTCAGGGAATACATTGACTTTTCCGGATACACGGATGAGGAACTCTCCTACGGAATGAAAAACGGAAAGCTCAATGCTGTTCCGATTGCCCTCAACACCATGACAATGTATTTCAACAAAACGGTGTATGACCGCTACGGACTCGATATACCGGAAACCTTTGATGACCTGTTCAGGGCCGCAGAGGTTATGAATGGCGAATGCTATCCTCTTGCACTCTCCCAGAAACCTGCATGGTTTCTTTTGTGTTCATATGCCGGACAGATGCATAACAAGTCCGTAATGACGGAAAACGGAAAAATCACTCTCACAAAAGATGAGATTAAGGAGCTTATTCAGTTCTACTGCGATATGGTTGAGAAAAAGGTTATCCCTCAGGTTGATGACTTTGACAAGCGAAATCTCGCCTCAGGAAAATATGCCTCGACCCTGGTGTGGCTTTCAGACGCACAGAATTACTGCGCAGCTCCGCAGGAAAACGGTTATGAGATGATAGTCGGAGACTATATCACGGTAAACGGAAAGCTGAAAAGCTGGTACGTCAAGCCGGCCACACTCTATGCCATAAGGAAAAACACCTCAGCTCCCCGTGAGGCCGCTGCACTGCTCGATTACCTGATAAACAGCGAGGAAATGGCCATGCAGCAGAAGACGGAAAAAGGTATTCCTCTCAGCAAAAAGGCACGTGATGTCCTTTCAGAAAATGATGAACTTAACGGCATACAGGCAGATGCGTTTGATGTAATGAGTAAACACCAGAACGAGCTTGAGGCTATAAGTCCCTACTTTGAAACCGATGTACTGTACAAGTCATTTACCAGTTCCTGCACTGATGTTTTATACAAAAAAAGTGACATCGACACAGAAGCTGACCGGCTTTATGATATTTTCACCACATATCAGACGCAGGAGTAAAAATTCACACTTTATATGTTGACAAAACCACGCAGATAGGTTACTATAAAATATGGTTAATATTTTACAGTAAACAGAGACTGACTTCCTGTTTACACATATTTAGGAGGATACGAAATGAAATCATTCAGACGAATTACCGCTGTTGCTGCCGCGATTGCACTTACTCTCACAGCAGTAAACGGTATTTCTTCACAGAAAACAAAGGCACCTGAATCAGTTCCTGCTGTTAAGGCTGCTGATGACTGCCACGATGACTGGATTCATGCAGAGGGCAACAGACTTTATGATATGAACGGAAACGAAGTCTGGCTCACAGGCTGTAACTGGTTCGGCTACAACGTAGGCAGCCAGGTATTTGACGGCGTATGGTCCGCAAACATGCACCAGTGTCTCAACGACATTGCTGACAGAGGCTTTAACCTTCTCCGTGTTCCTATGTCAACGGAAATTCTTCTCCAGTGGAAGAACAAGGGTCCGGACCCGATGGTTAAGGTAAACACATATGCAAACCCTGAACTTTCAGTTGACGGTGTTGAGGGCGGTGACCCGATGTACAGCTTCGATATCTGGAACCTCGCTGTTAAGTGGTGCAAGGAAAACGGTATCAAGATCATGATGGACATCCACAGTGCGGAAACTGCATCAGCAGGTCATCAGGTTGCTGTATGGTACACATCAAAGTTCGACGAGGACGACTGGATTGAAGCTCTCGAATGGTTTGCTGACTACTACAAGGATGACGACACAATCATCGCCATCGACCTTAAGAACGAACCTCACGGCAAGGCAGATGAAGGAAATTTTGCAAAGTGGGATGACTCAAACGACAAGAACAACTGGAAGAGAGCTGCTGAACGCGGCGCAAACGCTGTTCTCGATGTAAATCCAAACCTTCTTATCATGGTTGAGGGTATCGAGGTTTACCCTAAGTTTGACAAGGGACATAACTGGAACAGTCCTTCAGTTGACTACGGTCACTACGATGATCCTGATGCTCAGCCATACTACGGCACATGGTGGGGCGGCAACTTCAGAGGTGTAAAGGACTTCCCTATGGACCTCGGCTCACGTCAGTCACAGCTTGTTTACTCTCCTCATGACTACGGCCCGCTTGTATGGGCTCAGGAATGGTTCAAGAAGGACTTCAACAGCGAAACTCTCATGGAGGACTGCTGGCGTGACAACTGGTTCTTCCTCATCGAAAACAACATCTCACCTCTTCTCATGGGTGAATGGGGCGGATTTATAGATGATGAGCACGATCCTACAGGTGACAACACAAAGTGGATGAAGTGCCTCCGTGACCTTATGATTGAACACCACATTAACCATACATTCTGGTGCTTTAACGAAAACTCAGGCGATACAGGCGGACTTGTATACGACAACTTCGGCAAGTGGGACGAAGAAAAGTACGCTCTTGTAAAGCCGGCTCTCTGGCAGGATGAAAACGGTAAGTTCATCAGCCTTGACCACCAGAGACCAATGGGTCAGAGCGGTAACGGTATCTCTGTTTCCGAATACTACGGCGGTGCTTCAGTAAGCAGACCTGTTGTAACGGAAAAGCCTGCAGAAACTGAAAAACCTGTTACTACAGCAGCAAAGCCTGCTGAAACAGAAAAGCCTGTTACAACTGCTGAAAAGCCGGCTGAAACAGAAAAGCCTGTTACTACAGCTGAAAAACCGGCCGAAACAGAAAAGCCTGTTACAACTGCTGTAAATTCTTCATCAGAACTCGTATACGGTGACGTAAACGGTGACGGAATCGTTGACCTTACAGACCTCTCAGTAATGGCTGTAAGACTCGTTGACAAGAAGACTTTCTCAGGTGACCAGTTCAAGAGATCAGACGTTGATGCTGACGGTTCAGTAGGACTTACTGACCTTGCAACACTCAGACAGTTTATCTCAAAGGTTATCGACCGTCTCGGTCCTGCAAAATAATAAGAATATATTATATACCGGCCGTCAGTTTTTGCTGACGGCCTTTTTGCACGGGCAGAAAATCAGCGTTTCCACAATACCGCATCCCTTGCTTTAAAGATGATTTTATGATAGAATAGATATAAGTGTATACAGTTCATGACAGTCTTTTTTTACGGAGGTGATACTGCTGAAACTGAAAACAATATATATAAACCGCTTCGGAAAGCTTAAGGACTTCCGCCTTGACCTCTCCCCCGGTCTTAATGTCATCTACGGAAGCAACGAAGCCGGAAAGACAACCGTTATGAACTTTGTGAAGATGATGTTCTACGGTACATCCGGAAAGTCGGGCGATATCGGAAAAAACATGAGGAAAAAATATTCCCCGTGGGACGGCACGGTGATGTCCGGCTTCATCGAATTTGAACACGAAGGACAGAACTACAGAATAGAACGTGAATTCGGCAGTTCAAATATTTCTGACAGTGTTACTGTATGGAATCTTTCCTCCGGAACAAAGGAACCGGCAAGCTGCAAATACGAACCGGGCGAGCGTTTTATGGATATAAGCTCCTCTGTTTTTGAGAGAAGCGTATTTATAGGCGATGTTTCCGCAGTCGTTCACGGAACCGACAAGGATGATGAGATAACAGTAAAGCTCATGAACTTCTCATCAACGGCAGAGGAAAACGTCTCATATGACCTTGTGAAAAAGAGACTGAAAAAAGCCCACGAGGAGCTAAGGGCAAGAGGCGGGAAAAACGGTGAGATAGATAAGCTTCTTGCAGGCATATCCGAAAAAACAGAGCAGCTCTCAGCAGCTGAGGAAAATGAATCTCTCAAGAGGGCTGACGAGGAGCTCTACGCCTCATTCTGTGAGCATCTTGCAAAGAAAAAGGAACGTTCAGAAAAGCTCTCATCCCAGCTCAGGGAACAGCACATAATCCGTGAGCTTCATTCCCTTGAGGTTCAGTCCCGTAAAAACGCCGTGAAGGAAGAGCTGAGAAACAGGCTTGATGAGCTTACCCGCAGCATCTCAAACGACGGATTTACTGTAACTGATGCCTTTCTTGACGAGTGCTCGGAAAAGCTCTCACGTCTTGGCGGTCTCAGGGAAGTTTATGCAGAACGGAAAAATGCCTTTAACGAGCTCTCTGCGGAATACTCAGGTCTGCGCCTGGACGAAGAGATTGAAGCTGCGGAAGCCGCCGCTGACGAACTCTCGGATGAGCTTGCATTAACTGAAAAGCAAAGCTCAGAAATAACTGATGAGATAGAACGAATCATGCTCCTGTCTGATGAAATAGACGACCAGATACGTGAAACACAGATAAAGGAAGAGCTGTGGAAGGAACACCTTGAGGATATGGAGCCAAACTACGCCGTTCTGGTAATTGCGGCTCTGATGATTATCATTGCAGTCACATTTTTCCTCGGCAATCCATGGTTTCTACTCTCCGCAATACCGGTATGCGGTTCCGTAATACTCGGAACAAAGCTGATTGAAAAACTTGCTGAGATACGCGACAGAAAGGCCGGCATCGAACACAGGCCGCCTGACTACGAAAAAGCCTACCTTGAGTTTGACAGCAAAAAGGAGGAGCTGAAAACAAAATCAGACGGACTTGCAGTCACTCAGAACGAACTTGCATCGAAGCTCAGGGAACTTGAAACACAGAAAAAAGAAGCTGATATGAAGTTCAACAGTCTGAAGATAAAAGATACTCAGTACCGCGACAGCATTGCATCACTTGGAAATGACCTTGGCAAAACCGGCAGTTCCGTTTCAGAGCTTGAGTTTCAGCTTACCGGTTTTTTCTCAAAGTACAGAAAAGTCTCAGGAGTCTCGGAAATTCCTGCTCTCATTGACGAAGCTTCGGATATACTCTCAGAGATTGAAAAAACAAAGGCTGTATATGCGTCCAAAACTGAAGAGGACCTTATAACCGACAGTCCGGAAAAGATAGCTGCACGTACTGAGCAGCTGAAGAGCAGACTCTCTCTCCTTACGGCAGACTCTGGTCTGAAGCTTCTTTCGGACAGTCAGACTGACCTCCTTGAGGAGGAACTTGAGGAGGCTGAGCAGGAGCTCGCAGTTCTCAGGGAAAAAATCAACGACATGCGCTCGGAGCTGCTTGTAAAGTATCAGGACACAGAACAGCCGTCTGTTCTGAAAAAGGAGCTTGGTGAGGCCGGCAGAAAGCTTGCTGACATGGCAGGGTATGACCGTGCCCTTCTTGCTGCATCAGAGGTGATGGAGGAAGCTGAAAATGAAATACGCCAGACCTTTGCCCCTGAACTCAACAGCAAGACAAAAAAGATATTCTCACATATGACCGGAGGCAGATACACTGAGGCCATTGTTTCAAAAGACCTGTCAGTAACCATATCGGAAAACGAAAATCTTCCGCTTCGTGAGTGGCAGTATCTCAGCACCGGAACCAGCGAACAGGCATACTTCTCTCTCCGCCTTGCGCTTGCTGATATGATGGGAGGCAACCGTATTCCTGTTTTCATAGATGATGCATTTGCCCACTACGATGAGGAAAGAACAAGAAAGGGATTTTTGTTCCTCAGCGAATACAGCAGACTGAACCAGGTTATATTTTTCACCTGCCACAGGTACGGCATCATTTCCGACCAGTACACTTCATTTCCGGAAAACGGATAAAGATATAATTGTAAACCCGGAGGTTAATTATAATGTTTAAAACTAAATTTACTGCATTCACCATGGCTCTTCTTACTGCCGCTTCATTTTCAGGATGCGGAAAATCAGCAGATACAACAACTGTTGTAATAAACAGCGGCAGTGAAAGCACTGCCGAAGGAAACGGCCATTCGAACGAATCACTGGATCTTAAGCTGTGTGCGTCAAATGCCGAGGCTGCCATGGAAAACAAAGGCTATAACTTCGACGACGTTTCAGTTGAACCGCCTACTGATGAAAACAATTTTTTCAATATCATCATAGTTGCAAAGGACAAGCCGGAGGAGGATTCTTCTTATGCAGCATGGTGCAGGGAATGCATAGAGCTTGTTAATGCAGAAGCTGTAAAACAGGACCCGCAGTACTCACCATCTTCCGAAAACTATTACGGCGGTATCTTTGACCAGTATGACGTTATGATAACTGCTACCTGCGTGGATGAGATACTGACAAACTGGGCTGTTTTCCAGACTATCGAAAAAGGAACACATGCACCGGTCGAGATAAGCAACAAGGGTTTTGACCTGAGTATGTTTGAATAACACAAAGGAGATACAGACATGAGAATAATGATTGCATCAGATATCCACGGTTCTGCACTTTACTGCAGACAGATGCTTGAAGCTTTTGAAGCGGAAAAGGCAGACAGACTTCTTCTCCTCGGTGATATACTCTATCACGGACCGAGAAATGACCTTCCTGATGAATACAATCCGAAGGCAGTTATTGAAATGCTTAATCCCCTTGCCTCAAAAATCCTCTGCGTTCGGGGAAACTGTGACACAGAGGTTGACCAGATGGTGCTTAACTTCCCTGTTCTTGCCGACTACTGTATAGTTCAGTGCGGTGACTCGGTTATATACGCAACACACGGACATAAATACAACGAAAAGAACGTTCCTCCCCTTACACCGGGAACTATTCTTCTCAACGGACATTTTCATGTACCTGCCTGCAGAACGCTTGACAACGGAATTATATATATGAATCCGGGTTCTGTCTCAATTCCTAAGGAAAACTCAGAGCATCAGTATATGATTGCTGACGAAGACATCTACACATGGAAGAGTCTCGACGGAAATGTTCTTATGGAGGTGTCACTGTAAGCATGGCCGGCACCTCTTCAAAAATACTCATGCATACCTGCTGCGCTCCGTGCTCTGTTTACTGCATTGACACACTCAGAGCTCAGGGAACCGAACCGGTAAGCTTCTGGTATAACCCTAATATTCATCCCTTTACAGAGTACAAACAGCGCAAAAGAACTCTCATTGACTATGCAGAATCAGTTAATATGAAGCTGATTATTAAAAATGAATATGGTCTCAGGGACTTTATCACATCAGTGTACCCTGACTTTGACAACAGGTGCTGGTACTGCTATGATGTACGAATGGATGAAACAGCCAGGTTTGCAAGTGAAAACGGCTTTGACCGGTTCACAACAACCCTCCTTGTAAGTCCGTACCAGAACCATGAACTTATATGTGACACCGCTGAGAGAGCAGCTGCAAAGTACGGTGTTAAGTTTGAGTACCATGACTTCCGTCCTGGATTTCGTGAAGGACAGGAAAAAGCACGTGAGCTCGGACTCTACATGCAGAAGTACTGCGGATGCATATTCAGTGAGGAAGACCGATATAAAAAAAGAAAAAAAACAACAGAGTAACCGTTTGGTTACTCTGTTGTTTTTTAGTGTATCTATAAGATTGTAGAAACCGGAGATTTTATAATTTAGCCAGCTCACGGCAGTTATCTGCGATAGAACCGTAAAGCTTTGTGTAAAGATTATAATACTTCTCATATTCTGCTGATCTTGCAGCATCTGGTTCCTGAGTCTTGTCAACTCTTATCATAGCTTCACATGCCTTTTCAACGCTTTCGTAAACGCCTGTACCAACAAAGGCAAGGATAGCAACACCGAGTGCCGGACCTTCCTTACAGCCTACTGTCTTAACCGGACAGCTGTAAAGATCTGCGAGCATGCTCCTCCAGAGCGGAGATGTTCCGCCGCCGCCGCATGCCATCATGTCAGAAATCTCTGTACCCATTTCTCTGATGATGCTCTGGCAGTCACGGAGTGAGAATGCAACACCTTCCATAACGGCACGGATAAAGTGTGCCTTGGTGTGCATAGCTGAAAGTCCGAAGAAATTACCGCGGATATCAGGGTCAAGATGAGGAGTTCTCTCACCCATAAGGTAAGGGAGATAAATGAGTCTGTCAGAACCAACAGGAACTGATTCAGCCATCTTGTCCATGATATAGTACTCGCTTACACCCTGCTTTTCAGCCTGGTCCATTTCTTCCTTACAGAAGTTGTCACGGAACCACTTGAGTGAAAGACCTGCAGCCTGTGTAACGCCCATTATATGCCAGCATCCAGGAACTGCACAGCAGAATGTATGTACTCTGCCCTTAGGGTCAATCTGAACTGATGAAGTGTGTGCAAATACAACACCGCTTGTACCGATTGTTGTAAATGCCTTTCCGTCTGATACAATACCTGTACCAACTGCAGCTGCAGCATTGTCACCGGCACCGCCTACAACAGGTGTGCCAGGCTTAAGGCCTGTAAGTTCAGCTGCCTTTTCTGTAATATAACCTGTAATCTCAGGTGATTCGTATACCTTAGCGAGAAGTGACTTGTCGATATCAAGCTTTTCAAGTACTTCGTCAGACCAGCATCTGTTCGGTACGTCAAGGAGCTGCATGCCTGAAGCATCAGATACTTCAGTTGCATACTCACCTGTAAGCATGAATCTTACATAATCCTTCGGGAGAAGGATATGACGGCACTTCTTATAGTTTTCAGGTTCATTGTTTCTTACCCAGAGAATCTTTGAGGCTGTAAACCCTGTCAGTGCAGGGTTTGCAGTAATCTCAATAAGTCTTTCTGCGCCAACCTTGGCTGTGATTTCCTCACATTCCTTAGCTGTACGCTGATCACACCAGATAATAGACTTTCTGATAACGTCATTTTTCTCGTCAAGCATTACAAGACCGTGCATCTGTCCTGATAAACCAACACCTGCAATGTCTTCTGCGTTTACGCCGCTTTCAGAGATAATATTTTTTATAGTTTCAACAGCAGCATTGTACCAGTCAGAAGGTTCCTGTTCTGCATATCCGTTTTTCTCCTGATAGAGAGGATATTCAACAGTTGATGAACCCATAACCTTTCCTGTTTCATCAAACAGAACTGATTTTGTTCCGCTGGTGCCGATGTCAACACCTATTGCATATTTCATGGACTTCCTCCGGAATTATAAGCTGAAAAGTACGTTGTTTACGATTGCTTCGAGCATTTCCTGTCTGCCGCTTGTTACTGAATCGATAACGTCACCCTTTTCAAGAGCATACTTTTCAAGATCAGCCATGCTTACCTTGCCGGCGATAATGTCAGCGCCGATGCCCTGTGTCCATGATGAGTAACGGTCAGCTACGAAGCTGTCTACTCTTCCGTCTTCGATAATCTTTGCAGCAGCTCTGAGACCGAGTGCAAATGTATCCATACCAGCGATATATGAGTGGAAGATATCTTCAGCTGTGAATGAGCCTCTTCTTGCCTTTGAGTCGAAGTTGAGACCGCCGTTTGTGAAGCCGCCAGCCTTGAGTACTTCGAGCATGCAGAATGTAGCATCATAGATGTTTGTAGGGAACTGGTCTGTATCCCATCCGAGGAGTGTATCGCCCTGGTTAGCGTCGATTGAACCGAATACGCCGTTGTCTCTTGCAACACGGAGTTCGTGCTGGAATGTGTGCTGAGCAAGTGTAGCGTGGTTAGCTTCGATGTTCATCTTGAAATCCTTGTCGAGGCCGTACTTTCTTAAGAAGCCGATAACTGTAGCTGTATCGAAATCATACTGGTGCTTTGTTGGCTCCTTTGGCTTTGGTTCGATGTAGAAGTCACCGTCAAAACCGAGTGAACGAGCGTAGTCAACAGCCATTCTCATAAGACGAGCCATGTTGTCCTGTTCAAGCTTCATATCTGTGTTAAGGAGTGTTTCGTAACCTTCACGGCCGCCCCAGAATACGTAGCCCTTACCGCCGAGCTTAACTGTGCATTCGATAGCCTTCTTGATCTGAGCAGCTGCAAATGCAAATACGTCAGCTGATGGTGATGTGCCGGCACCGTGCATGTATCTTGGGTTGTTGAAGCAGTTTGCTGTACCCCAGAGGAGCTTCTTGTCAGCAAGCTTTTCCTTCATGTAGTCTGTGATTTCGTCGAGTCTGCTGTTTGATTCAGCAAGTGAAGCACCTTCCGGAGCAATGTCTCTGTCGTGGAAGCAGTAGTAGTCGATTGAGAGCTTGTCCATGATTTCAGCAGCAGCGTCAACCTTAGCCTTAGCCTTAGCCATTGGATCCTGTTCGCCCCAGTTCTTGTCTGTTGTGCCTACGCCGAACATATCTGTACCGTCGCCGCCCATTGTGTGCCACCATGAAAGTGCAAACTTGAGGTGATCGCGCATCTTTCTGCCGCAGATTACTTCGTCCGGATTATAATACTTGAATGCAAGCGGGTTTGTGCTTGTTTTGCCTTCGTACTTGATTTTGTCAATGCCCTTAAAAAATTCGCTCATGATAAATTTCTCCTTTTATTAATATTAATAAATTAAATGCTGTTTATCTTAACAGATACTGCTTTTGTACCTGTAAGCTTGCTGCTGAGTTCGTCAGGCTGTGAAATGCCTGCGTAAAGTGTAAATTCTGTTCCTGTGATTTCGCGTGAACCGTCTTCGTGAACAACCTCGAATGATCTGCGTTCAACCGGAACTGATACTGTTTTCTTTTCACCCTTCTTAAGGTGAACTCTTCTGAATCCGCAGAGGCTGTGGTTTGGAACCGCATCTGCTGATGTATCCTTGATGTAGAACTGAACTACTTCATCAGTGTCGTAGTCACCTGTGTTTTCAACTGATACTGTTGCATAACCGTCCTGGTATGTAAGACCTGAGCATTCAGCCTTTGAGTATGTAAGACCAAAACCAAACGGATAGAGAATATTTCCTTCTGCATATCTGTAAGTTCTGTTCTTCATGCTGTAGTCAGTAAATTCAGGAAGCTTGTCAGCTGATTCGTAGAATGTTACAGGAAGCTTTCCTGATGGTGAAACCTCACCGAAAATTATATTTGCAAGAGCAGTACCGCCGTACTGTCCAGGATACCATGCGTGAATGAGTGCATCGCAGTCTTCTTCAATATTCATTGCGCTGCCGGCTGCATCAACTATAATTACAGGCTTGCCTGATGCGAGAACTGTCTTAACGAGCTTTCTCTGTGACTCAGGAAGTCTGAGGTCAGGCTTGTCACCTGAGCAGAATTCATTACCTGTATCGCCTTCCTCGCCTTCGAGAGTAGCGTTGAGACCAACACAGAGAATTACTGCGTCTGCGTGTTCTGCTGCAATTGCTGCTTCAGCAAGTCTGTCATCTGCCATACCGAGATTCATTACTCTGTCCTTGAAGAGTGCTGAACCTTCCGAGTAGTATATACGTCCGTCAAATGCATTTTTAATACCGTCAAGGAAAGTTACATACTCGTCTGCACGTCCGCAGTAGTTTCCTTCAAGAGCCTCACGGCTGTCTGCGTTAGGTCCGATAACTGCAAGTGACTTTATCTTGCTTCTGTCAAGCGGAAGAATTCCGTTGTTCTTAAGAAGTACCATTGACTTTTCTGAACATTCGAGTGCTGTCTTTCTGTGCTTTTCGCATCCGACTGCATCGTATGTGATACTGTCAAACTCTGTCTTTTCTTCAAACATACCGAGTCTTGCTCTTGTTCTCATGAGGTGAACGCATGCTTTCCTGATGTCTTCAGCATCGATAAGTCCTTCCTCAAGGGCTTCAAGAATATGGAGGTATGTGTTTCCGCAGTTACAGTCGCATCCGGCCTTAAGAGCCATTGCTGCAGATTCCGGAGCTGTCTTTGTAACATTGTGTGATGTATGGAAGTCTCTGATTGCCCAGCAGTCAGAAACGAAGTATCCGTCGAAGTTCCACTCTTTAAGCTTGTTCATAAGGAATGTGCTTGCGCATGAAGGTTCGCCGTTTACTCTGTTGTAGGCACCCATAACGCCTTCAACGCCGGCGTCCTCAACAAGTTCCCTGAATGCATAGAGGTAAGTTTCCTCCATGTCCTTCGGATTTGCCTTAGCGTCAAATTCGTGTCTGATGTTTTCAGGACCGCTGTGTACTGCGAAGTGCTTTGCACATGCTGCAGTCTTGAGGAATTCGCCGTCACCCTGGAGTCCTCTTACAAAAGCTGCACCGAGCTTACCTGTAAGGAAAGGATCCTCACCGTATGTTTCCTGGCCTCTTCCCCATCTCGGATCTCTGAAAATATTTATGTTAGGTGACCACAGTGTGAGTCCCTTGTAAATATCTCTGTCCTCGTGAGCTGAGTATGCATTGTACTTTGCTCTTGCCTCAGTAGCTGTAACATCAGCTGCTCTCTGAAGAAGTTCGTCGTCGAACATTGCTGCAAGACCGATTGCCTGCGGGAACATTGTTGCTGTACCGGCTCTGGCTACGCCGTGAAGGCCTTCATTCCACCAGTTGTACGCCTTGAGTCCTGCCTTTTCATTTGCAGGAGCGTCATACTTAAGCTGTTCAGCCTGCTCCTCAGTAGTCATTTTAGCAGTGATTTCCTCTGCCTTCTTCTGAAAATACTGTTTTTCCATTGAATCTCTCCCGTTTCCCGTATTTTTTATGAATTTTTCTGTAATTCCCAGGTTTCATTTATAACTGCGCACTCGCCGGGAGCATATTCTCTGTAATCTCCGACTACCTCGCACTCTATAAACTTATCATTGGTATATGTTTCAAAGTTACATCCGAAGTCCGGATAGTTCCAGTCCGGATTGTACTTATCAAATCTTTTTATATATGTCTGGTTTCCCTTAGTGTACCTTGCAGTACCTGATACTGAATTGAAACCAATCTTGAATGCTTCCTTAACTGAAGGATCCATGCGGAGAACCGCTGCATCATCTGTCAGGTCAAATCTGCTGTCCTTAAGTTTTGCATATGGCCAGAGAGCAATGGTTCTGTTCGGAAGGAATCCTGTATCCTCTGTGTTAAGGTCTACATACTCTGTTCCCTCAGGACAGAGACCTGTAATTGACCATGGTGCAAACTTAAGTGGTTTATCAGATATATTTTTTATGCCGTTTCTTACACTTAAGGTCTCATCATCATTGAAGCTTATTTCGATTGAATACTGAGTACCGAAAGGTGTAGGTTCAGCAGTGAGAATTACCTTTTCATCCGAAATCTGTACATCAACTTCCCTGTTGTCAGGATAATATGTTTCCGGGACAACCTCAGGAGATCTCCATACTCTGTGTCCGCCGTATGTGTACCAGGTTCCGTAACCGTCAACATCAAGACTGAAGTCACGGTTAATATCCTCGAAAAGAATGTTTTCCTCGCCCTTTAACGCATAGTAAACAATACGCGGACCGTAGCTCAGCGAGCACATCACTGTTACGTTTTCAGTCTCAAGGCAGAGACAGTTTCCGAAGTTTTTATATTCTTTGGTATAGCTTGTGAATTTCATAAGTCATTCTCCATCCTCTTTACTGGATTAATTACGGGTCATGACGATTTGCACATCATTTGATGTTTCTATTATAATATATTAAAGCAGTAATTACTTATCAAATATTGCTGTTTATTTTTCCGGATATTGCTGTTTTACATGGTCAGTATCAACATAAATATTGCATTTCCCAAAGAAATGTGTTATAATCCTATACAAAGAAGGATTTTACGCTTATCATTACGAGCTTTATGATAAGCAAATATTGATTATGTATGATTATTAAAAAATGACATGGAGTGAACAAAATGATCCAGCATCTAAGCGGCGACTACGAAACTGTCGAATACAGCAACAACGGATTTATACTGCTGTACGACAATGTGGAAAACGAAGATTTTCCAATGCACTGGCATAATGCAATCGAAATCATTATGCCGCTCATAAACAACTTTACTGTAACAGCAGGCGGACAGACCTACAATCTTAAGGAACGTGAAATCATCTTTATTCCGCCGGGAGAACTTCATTCAATGCAGGCTCCTGAGAAGGGACAGCGTATCATCTTCCAGTGCGCAAGCTCGGTTCTCAACGACTTTCCTGCAATGAGCGCCATCTCCGGTATGTTTTCAAACATCACCGTTATCAACAGCTCATCGCCTGAAAACCAGAAAAGCATCGCCAAGAAGGCAATGCTCGAGATATACGACGAATACTTCAACAAAAACTCTCTTTCCGAAATTAAAATCTATCTCAAGCTTATCGCGATGTTCATAGCTCTTCACGAAGACGCTGCAAACGAAAAGCTTGACAAGATGGGATGTACTTCAGGAAAACTTGACGAGTACAGCGAGCGTTTCGGTACTGTAAAGAAATACATCGAGAAAAACTATATGTATGATATCAGCCTTGAGAAACTGGCATCAATAGCCGGATACAGCAAGTACCATTTTTCACGTATTTTCAAGCAGTATACCGGTTCATCACATATCGAATACGTAAACAAAACCCGTATCAGCATAGCTCAGAAACTGCTTCTTGATCCGAACATATCCATTACAGAAGTTGCAATGAACTCAGGCTTCACAAGCATAACATCATTCAACAGAGTTTTCAAGGAAGTCAAGCACTGCACTCCTTCTGAGTTCAAAAAATTCTACAAGACAACCGACTGATTTTTCATCATCTTCATAAACAACCACAAAAATGCCTGCACAGTTTAACTGTGCAGGCATTTTTCATGCATATAATCACACCTGGTACAATGCGTTTATTATGTTTCTTCCTTCATCTTTTCCGTATAGGACTTGCCGGTGTATTTTTTAAAGCACTTGCTGAAGTAGTTCGGATCAGGAATACCGACTTCCTTTGCCGTTATGTACATGGCTGTTTTCATATGAAGGTATTCGAGGGCCTTCTCCATACGGCACTTTGTAACATAGTCAATAAAGCTCATGCCGGTTTCTTCCTTGAATCTGCGGCTAAGATAGCTTGAATTAAAACAGAACTTATTTGCTACGTATGTGAGGTTTATTTCAGAATTTCTGTAGTTTTCCTTAATAAAGTCGCAGATGATGTTCATTCCGCTTCCTGTAACAGCTGTCTGCGGCTTTTCAGGAACTTCAGGCTCCGGTTCACGTTCTGAAAGCTCAGCAACTATACGTTCAAGAACTTCATTAACGTCAGTTCTTACAATCGGCTTTGTGAGATACTCTCTGACACCGATACCTACGCACTGTCTTGCATACTCAAACTCGTTCATCGCTGTAAGAACAATTATCTTGAGCTTCGGATACTGCTTTATTGCTATTCTTGAAAATTCGATACCATCCATAAACGGCATCTTGATATCAACAAAAACTATATCAGGCTTAAGCTCATCAATAATATTAATGGCCTCAATGCCGCTCGCTGCTTCCCCGCACACCTCAAGTCCGAGTCTCTCCCAGTCAACTGTGAGCTTCAGAAGATTTCGCAGTGATTTTTCATCATCAATAATCATTACCTTATACATTCACTTCACCTCATTTTTTCAGCACGGCTGATAAGGAATACTGATATCGATCTCACAGTACTCTCCCTCAACACTGCTGATGTTTACATACACATCATTCTGATAAAAACTTTTTATTCTGTTTACAGTCCCCTTGAATCCGAAGCTTCTTGCGTCCTCACCGTTAAGAAGCGAACTGATTTTCTCCCTGCTCATGCCGATACCTGTATCATAAACCTTTATATGAATACGCTCGTTTACAGAATAAACGCTTATTCTGATTTCACCGGGTTCTCCCTTAGGCCTGATTCCGTGATAGATTGAGTTTTCAACAAGCGGCTGGAGAATAAGCTTGAGAATCATCATGGAGCACAGCTTTTCGTCTATCTCGTAAAAGTCCTCAAACATATCATCGTACCTGAGCCTGAGAAGTTTGATGTAGTTCTTCACTATTGAAATCTCATCTGCCAGAGTTATTGTCTCACTTCCCTTGCTCAGAAACTTGCGGTAGAAAATTCCGAGAGTCTCTATTGCGTCATAAACTTCCTCACGGGTATTCTGAAGCGCCATACATCCGATAGTATCGAGTGTGTTGTACAGAAAATGAGGTTTCATCTGTTCCTGTATAACTATCATCTCGGCACGCTGACGCTGTTTTTCCTGCTCGACAACCTTTTCCAGGAGGCGGTGAATTCGCAGTGTCATATCGTTATAGCACCTCTGAAGAGTGCCTATTTCATCGTTTGAACTGCCTGTCGTTTCAATACGGACAGGCATGTCGCCGCCGTATACCTGCATCGTCTCGGACAGGCTGGTGACAGGAGCTGTAATGTATTTGTTAATATATCTGCTTAAAAGAAGCAGCATGCCGATAATGATAAGAACTATTCCGAGCGCAGAAGTAAACATGCCTGAATTGTTTAAGCCTGTAAATGAAATGGCTGATGAACAGATAATATAGATTCCTGACTCAGGAATCTTCCGGCATGTTATAATTCTGTCATCGTCCACAACCGGTTTTGATTTCTTTTTGAACAGCTCAGGATGCACTTCATAGAGTCTGTCAAGCTCTCCGTCATCCATGTTTGTACAGATAACTGCCTTGTCAGAATTAACGTACGCAAACTCATTGCTGTTTCTGCCTGATTTGCTGTCTGTCACAAAGTTCTCATATGTCTTCTCGAACTCATGAACAGGAATATTTATAACAAGCATGCCTATAGACTTCTGCGTGTCAATATCATTAACCACGCGCACAAATGATACGGTTTCTATATCGGTATTGATACTGAAGGCATCACGGTTGTCAGGAATTACGATGTACTTTCCTTTTTCGACAAGCGCGCGTCCGAACCATCTGTCGCTGAACATAACATCGAGATTAGGATTCATGATACCGATATCCGCCTTGACATAGTAAGGGCTCGTTGCAGTGTTCCGGTATCCGCTCTGCGCCTTCTGCCTCTGCGCTATACGCACTGCAGCCTGCGGATCTATCTTCTTGAGAACGAACACGTTGTATCTTCCGGAAAACGAATTGAGAATTCTGAATATTTCCGAACGTGCCTGGGCATCGTAGTCATATTTGCTTCCCGGATTGTCGATATCCCCGCGGAGATAGTTAAGAACGTTGTCGTTGAACATGATAAGGTGACTTATGCTGTTCACGTTGTCCATAACTGCTGAATAGCTCTTGGTTACTGAATTTATCCTGTCATCGTTTTTTTCTTCATATGTCCTTACAAGCTTTGACCTGTTTGTGTAGAAAAAAAACACGGAGCAGAGTATAATCGTTATTATGATAAATACTGTGAAGATGTACTGAACTTTGCTTCGTATGCTCAGATTTGAGAACCATCCGGACTTTATATTAATCATTCCCCTCGAAAACTGTTTATTATGTCACTTTTTATTATACTATTTATTGATATTTTATGCAATACTCTCTTAGTAATCTTTGTCCCATAATTTGCGGTTAACTATATTCTGCATGCTTGATATACTTCCATAAATATGTTATAATGTATAAATATTATAGCAATTAACAAAATAATTTTAAAGGTAATATAACAGCAAATGGATTACAGGCAGTTTAAAGAAAAGTTCGGCATAAGACTGAACAGCCAGCAGGAGTCTGCAGTTACGAGGGTGAACGGACAGACACTTCTGCTTGCAGTGCCGGGCAGCGGAAAAACAACAGTTATCGTTGCACGTCTCGGATACATGATATACTGCATGGGTATAAAACCTGAGAGTATACTGACCATGACCTACAACGTTTCCGCAGCGGCAGATATGAAAAAGCGTTTTCTTGACAGGTTCGGTGATGAATTTTCCGGAAGAACCGAATTCAGAACCATAAACGGTTTCTGCGCCAAGGTTATTATGATGTATGAACGCGTAAAAAACACATCAGCCTTCACTCTGACAGACGAAGGAAGAGTGACGAAAATCATACGCGCAATCTACCTTGACATGACCCGGGAATATCCGTCGGAAAGTACCGTAAAGGAACTCAAAACAAAGCTCGTGTACAGCAGAAACATGATGCTTTCTGCTGAGGAAATTAAAAAAATCAAGGTTGGGGAAACCGACTTCTACGACTTTTTTATAAGGTACCGGGACTACAAAAACAGAAACCGTATAATGGACTATGACGACCAGCTCGAATTTGCACTGAAAATTCTTGTAAAAAATCCGGATATACTCGCATGGTATCAGAACAGGTTCCGGTATATCTGCATAGACGAGGCTCAGGACACGTCAAAGATACAGCATATGATAATTCGTCTGCTTGCCTCAAAGAACAAAAATATATTTATGGTCGGCGATGAGGACCAGAGTATATACGGATTCAGAGCAGCATATCCGCAGGCTCTTCTTGAGTTTAAGGATGTATATCCGGCCGGCGAGGTCCTTCTTATGGAGAAAAACTACCGTTCAACCAGAGATATAGTAAAACGTGCAAATCTGTTTATCAGAAGGAACAGATACAGACACGACAAGAACATGTGCACTGACAGCACCGTTGATATACCGGTTAAAAATATTGTTCTGAAGGACTGCAGACACCAGTACAGCTACATACTGAAGATGGCGGAAAACCTCGATGAGGAGCTCGCCATTCTGTACCGGAACAACGAAAGCGCACTTCCGGTTATAGACCTGTTCGAGAAAAACGGAATTACCTACAGGTTAAAGGAAAATGACGGTGTTTTCTTTTCGGTAAACTGTATCTATGACATAATGAGTATACTTCTCTTTGCATTTACTCCTGACGATGCATCGCTGTTTGCAGAGTTTTACTACAAGATAGGACTCAAACTCAGAAAAGACACCGTTACAGCAGCCCTCGGTGTACACCGCAACGCAAAGGTTTCTTTTTTCAGAACTCTCGAAAAGTGCAGCAGCCTTGAAAAATGGCAGTATAAAAAACTGGCTGAAACTGAAAAAAGCTTTATGCACCTGAGAAAACTAAACAGCTTTGCGGCGGTTACATATATTTTAAGTAAGATGGAATACGGAAAATACATGAAAAGCAGAGGTCTTGATGATACAAAAATCAAGACTCTCCTTGCACTTGCCGGACAGAATCCTGACCTTCCCCTGTTTCTTGTAAGGATGCGCGAGCTTAAGGATATAGTTACACAGGGCTCAACCGATCCTGACAGCCGCATTATTCTTTCGACTATACATTCAAGCAAGGGACTGGAGTATGACAATGTACTTCTGATTGATGTACGCGACGGTATTTTTCCTGCATCTCCTGTAAGCGAAGCCGAAGAGGACCTGCTTTCCGAGTCACTCAGAAACGAGCTTGAGGAGGAACGAAGACTTTTTTATGTCGGTGTTACAAGAGCAAGAAAAAAACTTGAGATTTTTGACTACGAAGCTGCCTACGGTGAGAAAACAGAAACAGCACTGTTTACAAGACAGCTCCTCGGTACAGGTGTAAAAAGTGATAAAAAAATGCCTTCATCTCAGACTGCCGGGGCAGAATCTGATTCACGTGCGAAGGTCCTGCCGGTATTAAAAAAATCCGCCGGAAAATCTGAAAAGGCAAAAAAGGAAGCAGATATTCTGAAGCAGCTTAAAAGCTTCCGTCCGGGTATGCGTATAAGCCACAGGGTTTACGGAGACGGTGTCATAGAAGAAATCAAACCGCCTATATGCCGTATACTCATCGACGGCGGTGATATACGTTCATTTGATATAGTCTACTGTCTTGCCAATGACATAGTAAAGCTTATATGATACACAAAAATAATGCTTTCAGGAAACTGCCTTAATAATTTATAGTAAACGACAAAATATTTATACAATAAAATAACCGGCACATCAAAGTCGTATTTTACGTAACTTTGATGTGCCGGTTTCTTTGCACAGGAAATTTTTTATTTTCCTGTTTTTTTGTATATTAACGAACCGGATCAGAACAGTGTCATCTGACTTGATTTCGGAAGGTCACCGAAGGTACCCATTTTTTCAAAAAGCTCTATTACTGACCTTGTGGCACCACTGTTTATCTGGAACTCCTCGATGGAGATAAAGTTTCTCTCCTGCGCTGCCTTGTACAGGTTTTCAGCAGCCGCTTCACCTATACCTGATATTGAGCTGAACGGGATACGAATCTTTCCGTCCTCAATCTGATACTTGTATGCATGTGATTTATACAGATCAAGCGGAAGGAACTCATATCCGCGGACAAGCATTTCGTTTATAATATAGAGCGTGTCAAGTGTTGCACTTTCCTTGGCGGAACGTTCATTTCCCATTTCCTTAAGCTGCATTATCCTGTCGTAAACCGCCTCCCTGCCGAGTACTGCGGTTGATGCGTCGAAGTCGGTGCCTCGTACGGTAAAGTATGTGGCATAGAATTCAAGAGGCATTCGCAGCTTGAACCAGGCAAGCTTGATGGCAGCAATTACGTAGGCAGCCGCATGAGCCTTAGGGAACATGTACTTAATCTTGAGACAGCTCTCGATATACCACTCAGGTACGTTGTGGTCCCTGAGCATCTGAACTCTCTCCGGAGTAAATGTTTTCGGCGCCTTTCCCTTTCGGGTATCCTCCATAATCTGGAACGCCTGCTTAGGCTCAACGCCCTTGTAGAGGAGGTATGTCATGATACTGTCTCGTGTACCGATAACGTCGGAAATCGTACACGTACCCTGATCGATAAGATCCTTTGCATTTCCGAGCCATACGTCAGTACCGTGTGAAAGTCCTGATACCTGAAGGAAGTCACTGAACTTGGTAGGCTTGGAGTCCATAAGCATCTGAATGGTGAAGCCGGTACCCATCTCAGGGATACCGAGACTTCCTGTAGGACAGAATATATCATCACCGTTTACGCCGAGAACTGATGCATCTGTAATCATCCTGATAACATCAGGGTCAGATGTAGGAACGTCCTTGATCAGCATTCCTGTCATATCCTCAAGGTGCTTGTAAAGTGTAGGAACGACATGTCCGAGCTCGTCAAGCTTGAGGATTGTATCATGCAGTGAATGGAAGTCGAAGTGAGTTGTGATTACGTCACTGTCTGCCGAATCAGCAGGATGCTGAACCGGTGTGAAGTCATAAACCTCGTAGTCATTAGGTACAACAACCATGCCGCCCGGATGCTGACCGGTTGTCTTCTTGACACCTGTACAGCCCTTGGCAAGTCTGAGAATCTCAGCAGTGTTTACGTCAAGATTCATATCAGTACAGTAGCCCTTGGCATAACCGAAGGCAGTCTTTTCTGCAACAGTTGAGATAGTACCCGCCTTGAACACGTTATCACGTCCGAAAAGCTGCTCTGTATATCTGTGGGCTGATGACTGATATTCACCTGAGAAGTTAAGGTCGATATCAGGAGCCTTGTCTCCGTCAAATCCAAGGAAGGTTTCAAACGGAATATCATGACCTTCCCTGAGCATATCCGTACCGCACTCAGGACAGTTTTTCTGCGGAAGGTCAAAACCTGAGCCGTAGGTACCTGATGTATCAAATTCGCTGTACTTGCACTTAGGACATATATAGTGCGGACAGAGAGGATTAACCTCGGAAATACCCGCCATGCTTGCTACGAATGAAGAGCCGACGGAACCACGTGAACCTACCTGATATCCGTGGTCAACAGAGTTCCATACAAGCTTCTGGGCGATAATATAGAGAACGGCAAATCCGTGTTTTATAATTGACGAGAGCTCACGGTCAAGTCTCTTCTCCACTATCTCAGGAAGCGGATCACCGTATATCTCATGGGCCTTGTCATGTGTAATACGGACAAGGTCCTCCTCGGCACCGTCGATTGTAGGAGTATATGTGCCCTTAGGTATAGGACGGACTTCCTCAATCATATCGGCTATGAGATTTGTATTCTTAACTACTACCTCATCTGCCTTCTCCGCACCGAGATATTCAAACTCAGCAAGCATCTCATCAGTCGTCCTCAGATACAGCGGAGGCTGTTCATTGTCCTTAAAGCCGTTACCGGTCTGGAGAACCTTACGGAAAATTGCGTCGTCACTGTCAAGAAAATGCACGTCACAGGTAGCAACTACCGGTATGCCGAGCTCCTCACCGAGTGCGACAATCTTTCTGTTGTAGTCCTTAAGCTCCTCCTCGTCCTTTGCCGTGCCGTTTCTTATCATAAACGCATTGTTGGCATGAGGCTGAATCTCGAGGTAGTCATAGAACCTGGCAAGCTCGACTATCTTTTCATGAGGCTGGTTTTCCACAATCGCCTGGAAAAGCTCACCTGCTTCACAGGCACTTCCGAATATAAGGCCTTCCCTGTGTCTCTCCATAACCGACTTGGGCATAAGCGGTTTCTTGTAGAAGTAGTTGAGGTTTGAGTATGAAACAAGCTTGTAGAGGTTTTTAAGTCCGAGCTGATTTTTTACAAGTATAATCTGATGATAGCTTCTGAGCTTTTTAACATCAATATCCTCGATATTTGTATTAAGGTCGGTAAGAATGCTGATATTGTTGTCAAGCTTTATTCTCTCAATAATTTTAATATATATTTTTGCGAGCATTCTTGCATCGTCAGTTGCTCTGTGATGTTCAAACTTGCCGAGCTTAAGGTGCTTTGCAACTGTATCAAGCTTGTGCTTTGCAAGGTCAGTCAGCACAGCTCTGCAGAGATAGAGTGTGTCTATGTACTTGTAGTCAAATTCAATTCCGCTTCTCTTTGCCGCTTCGTTGATAAATGAAGTATCAAACTGTGCGTTGTGTGCTGCAAGCACAGGACTGTCGCCGCAGTACTCCATGAATTTTCTGAGCGCCTCAGCTTCATCCGGAGCATTTTCAACCATGGCATTTGTTATGCCGGTAAGCTCGGTTATGGACGCCGGAATCGGAATTCCCGGATTTACAAACGTACTGAACTCGTCTATAATCTGAAGGTTTCTGATTTTAACAGCACCTATTTCGGTAAGACGGTCATTCTTGGTACTCAGTCCGGTTGTCTCAACGTCAAATACAATTATCTCATCATTGATGCTTCTGCTGTCATCCCTGTTAAGGATTCGCGGAATATCAATATCATTTACAACATAGGCTTCACATCCGTATATAATCTTAAAGTCATCCTTAAAGCCGCCTACGGTATTCATTGCTTCAGGGAACGCCTGAACATTTCCGTGGTCGGTAACCGCAACAGCAGGGTGACCCCAGTCATGAGCTCTTTTGATAAGCTGTTCTGCAGGAGTAACAGCATCCATGGATGACATGGACGTATGCATATGGAGTTCCACACGCTTCACCGGAGCGTTATCCTTCTTCTGAATACGCTTCGCTGTAATAATTGAATCAGCCATAATGGAGATATCCTTGGCAAAGTTATCATAGTCAATACGGCCGTTTACAATAATACTTGAGCCTTTCTTTACAGTATCAAGGCCTGATTCCGCAATTCGGTCATTCTTTTCAAAAACCTTTACAAGCAGTGAACCGCTGTAGTCGGTAACCGTAAAGGTAAATACAGTTCTGTCTCCCTTGATTTCCTTGCTCTCCATCTCAAAGACATCTCCCCAGACGGTAACCTTGGAATTAAGACTTTTAACTGCATCACATATCTTCATTGCAGGATCCCTGATTTCACGTCCTCTGATGAGTTTGCCGAGTCCGTCCTCAAACTCTGTGGAAAGGCCAAGACTGCCAAGCTGTACCTCACGGAATGAAACCTGTTTAGGCGCATCCTTTGAACCGCCGCCGGAAGGTGCAGATGAAGGAGCTGCCGCAAACTGTTCAGTATGCTTCGGAAGAGCTGCAAGGGTTTCCTCAATCATCTTCTCGTGAACTTCCTTTGAAACTTCAAGAGCTCCGGTCAGCTTTACCCTGTAGTCAAGATCAAACTCCTGTCTGATAAGAGCAGACATCTCCCTTGTGAAATTAGACTTCTCAAGAAGCTCTGCCCCGCCGCTCTTAAGATCAATCACTATCGTGCTGTCACCTTCAGCTGTAACGGTGCAGTTGTCAAGAAATCCGTTCACTGCGGAAATTTTTCTCTTAAGCTTCTGCTTCATTGTTTCGAAGTAGTCAAGGGTGAACAGCTCCGACGGATAGTGACAGATAATATTTACTCTGTCAACTGACAGTGACTTTCTGAGACTGTTTTCAAATCTCAGCGTGCTTTCAAAGTCTATAAGCTCACTGAAGTTTATCCAGAATGAAAAGTTACGCATATCAACCGAATAGGTAATCTTAAACACACTTCCCCTGGCAATATTCTCAGGAATGTCTATATTAAATTCTTTGAGAAATTCAAGTACGTTCAGTTCTGTCATCCGCTGCTCCGATCCTACAGTTTTTCAATTTCTTTTAAGAGTTCACTTACTATATCTGACTCCGGTATCTTTCTGAGTATCTCGCCTTTTCTGAAGAGAACGGCGCATCCTTCGCCTCCGGCGATACCGATATCAGCTTCCTTTGCTTCGCCCGGGCCGTTTACAACGCATCCCATAACGGCAACTTTAATGTTCTTCTTTACATTTACAAGAGCAGCCTCAACCTCTTCAGCTGCCTTAATAAGGTCTATTCTTGTTCTTCCGCATGTAGGGCATGCCACAAGCTCAGGTCCCTCAGTCATACCGAGTCCCTTTAAAATATCACGGGCAGCATAAACCTCCCTGACAGGGTCACCTGTAAGAGATACTCTGATGGTTTCTCCGATACCGTCTGCAAGAAGCGAACCTATGCCGACTGCTGACTTGATAATACCCATTCTCTCCGTTCCGGCTTCTGTTACGCCAAGATGAAGAGGATAGTCAGCTGTTTCGCTCATTTTTCTGTATGCGGCAATCATGTTTTTAACGTTTGATGACTTGATTGAGATAACAATGTCATCAAAGTCAAATCTGTTGAGCATCTTTACATGATTCATCGCGCTTTCAACAAGAGCCTCCGGAACAGGGCCGCCGTACTTTGCAAGAAGCTCCTTTTCCACTGAACCTGAATTGACACCGATACGAATCGGGATACCTCTGTTTGCACAGGCATCGGCAACTGCCTTTACCCTGTCCATATCACCGATATTTCCCGGATTGATTCTTATCTTGTCTATTCCTGCCTCAGCTGCCATAAGAGCAAGACGGTAGTCAAAATGAATATCAGCTACAAGAGGGATATTCACGGCTGACTTTATCGCAGGAATAAGTGCCACTGCCTCCCTGTCAGGAATTGCAGCACGGATTATTTCACAGCCTGCCTTCTCAAGTTCAACTGCCTGTCTGACACTGCCTTCAATGTCATCAGATCTTGTGTTAAGCATAGACTGGATATATATATGTCCGTTTCCGAATGTCAGGTCCTTAAGCTTTACCTGTTTTACATTTCTCATAAAAAAACCTCCGGTAAAAAGTGAACGCTGTAAATCAGTGTCCCCATAAGTTATTTTGCAAAGAGCTTTGATATATCACCGATTGTAACCACAACCATAAG
This sequence comes from Oscillospiraceae bacterium, assembly GCA_045642145.1. Lineage (GTDB taxonomy): Bacteria > Bacillota > Clostridia > Oscillospirales > Ruminococcaceae > HUN007. The sequence goes on from JAZUIH010000133.1 coordinate 26,997, forward strand.
CAGCATAAGACATGCAATACCTATAAAATGAACCATGCCTTCCTTCTCAGGCGGTACCGGCTTCTTTCTGATTCCCTCAATGATAAGAAACACGAGTCTGCCTCCGTCAAGTGCAGGAAGAGGAAGGAGATTGAATATACCAAGATTAATTGTAATCATGGTTACAAGATTCATAAGACTTTCCGGTCCGTACTGCCATACAGTTCCTATTACACTGACGATACCGACAGGACCTGAAAGATCATTGAGTCCGTACTGACCTCTTACAAGGTCTATAAATGAAATCCAGATAAGTCTTGCTGTGCTGAGACTGTCCCTGAATCCGTAACTGAAGACATTGAAAAAGTTTTTGTGTTCAACGCTGAAAACTCTGAAGTCAGCATTTGTTTCAGCCCTGCTGAGCTCTCTGTCACCGTCATATTCTTCAGGAGAGTCAAATGTCACATAGTGTTCGTACGGAATTTCATCTGTTGCTTCTTCGATATAGTAGTAATACTCTCTGTAAAACTTTACATCTTCAAGCTTTACTTTCTTTCCGTCACGTTTTACTACAACATCAAACACGCCATCCTGGCTGTTTGAAAACTTGTAGGATATATCGCTTGTTGTGAATATATGCATTCCGTCCATGCTGATAATCTCATCGCCTGTTTTAAGACCCGTCTGCTCACTCATGGAACCGGGATAGAACTCACGTACTGTATTGGTTTTTATAACATCGGAAAGGCAGCCGGCTGTAAACACTGCAAGGACAAGTCCGAGAACCAGATTCATTACCGGTCCTGCAAGTACGGTTGCAATTCTGTATCTGACAGGCTTGTTTCTGAAAGCGCGTTCATCGTCACTTGAGTCATCTTCGCCCTCCATGGCACAGAATCCGCCGACCGGAAAAAGTCTGAGTGAATATTCTGTCTCGCCCTTTGTAAATGAAAAAATAACCGGGCCCATGCCTATCGCAAATTTGTTTACCTTTATTCCGCTCAGCTTAGCTGCAGAAAAATGTCCGAACTCATGTATCGCAACAAGGATACTGAACATCAGAAGTGCAATAATTATGCTTACTAAATTCATGTTTCACCTCATTAGTGACGATGCATCTGTCCTGCAAGACTGCGGACATATTCCCTTGCCGCTGTGTCAGCAGCAATTACATCCTCATATGATTTTATTTCACTGTAGTCAAAGTGCTCATATGCTTTTCGTACAAGCTCGCCTATCTCGAGGAACTTAATGCTTCCTTCAAGGAAGAAGCCCACGGCAACTTCATTTGCAGCATTGACTATACAAGGATAAGCCCCGCCCTTTTTAACAGCCTCGATACACATTGCAAGGCAGTCAAAGGTTTCAAGGTCAGGCTTGGCAAATGTAAGAGTACCGTAGTCTGTAAGGGAAAGCGGCTTTGTCGGACACTCTATGCGGTGAGGATAGAGAAGAGCATACTGAATCGGTATTCTCATATCAGGTACACCCATCTGTCCTATTACTGAATAGTCCTCGTACTGAACTGCAGAATGAAGAACGCTCTGTCTGTGAACGACAATCTCAATCTGGTCAGGTGTAAGGTCAAAAAGCCACTTTGCTTCGATAAATTCAAGGCCCTTGTTCATAAGAGTTGAGGAGTCGATTGTAATCTTGTTACCCATACTCCAGTTCGGATGATTAAGGGCATCAGCAACAGTTACATCTGCAAGGTCCGCCTTTGTTTTTCCGAAGAAAGGTCCGCCTGAAGCTGTGAGAATAATCTTACTTATCCTGTTCATGCTGTTTCCCTGCAGGCACTGGTATATTGCTGAATGCTCAGAGTCAACAGGATAGATATTTACTCCCTTTGCAGCCGCTGCGGACATAACAAGATTACCTCCGGCAACAAGAGTTTCCTTGTTCGCAAGGGCAATGTCCTTTCCGCTTTCGATAGCTGTAAGTGTAGGAAGAAGTCCTACCATGCCGACAACTGAGTTAAGAAGAATATCAGTATCCGGGTCAGCAGCTATTTCACAGAGTCCGTCCATTCCGCTCAGAACTCTGATATCTGTATCTGAAAGTGCATCCTTTAACTCTGCATAGTGCTTTTCATCAAAAATGCAGACCATACGCGGAGAGAACTCTCTCGCCTGTTCCTCAAGTTTCTTCCAGCTGCTGTGTGCAGCAAGTGCCTGAATATCAAGGCTGTGCTTACGGGCAACATCAAGTGCCTGAAGCCCGATTGATCCTGTGGATCCGAGTACTGATACTCTTTTCATACGTAATATATTCCTCCTGATAAATGAAAATACAGGGCTGACTGTTCTGTCAGCCCTGATATCCGTAAAACAGCAAATCCTGATGGTTCACTGCTGTATTGTCATAATCCTCAGACATATATGTTAATCACTGTCAGATATGCATACATAAACGGAGCGACAAAAAGAACACTGTCAAATCTGTCCATAAAGCCGCCGTGGCCCGGCATAATCTTTCCGTAGTCCTTGATACCGCACTGACGCTTGATAAGTGAGGCGGTCAGGTCTCCGACAGTGCCGAGGGCACCGCAGATTACTCCGAGGAAAAACGATGACATATAGTTCACACCGCAGTCCTTCGCAAAGAAGGACACGTATACAAAATTAAACAGCATAAAGAACAAGCCGTCAAAAAGAAGACCTCCGATAAAGCCTTCAACAGTTTTTTTGGGGCTTATCTCCGGACAGAGCTTGTGCTTACCAAGAAATGTACCTGTAAAGTAAGCAGCAGTATCCGCAATCCATGCACCGCAGAGTGTAAGAAGAATGAGCACCTGTCCGTGTCTCTGCGTCAGGCTCACCATTTTACACAGGCTTGACATTGAAAAACTTACAAGAAGTGATGCAAGTATTCCGTATGCAAGCTTTTCAAAGCTCATCTTTTTGTGATAAGGCATATAGGATGCAAAGAGTGCCATGACAGCAGCTGTTGTAACAAGACAGATGATACTGTCATTTCCGTAAACCGTAAGAAACGGATACACACCGGAAAAAACTATGCCAAGCACAGTCATAATCCTGTTTTCAGTGCATTTGTTCGCCCTGTAAAGCTCAAAAACGCCAAGCATCGAAAGAAGTGCAACCGAAGCAGGAAGAACTGCTGTATGTGCAAGACATATAATTGATACGCCGATTACTACGCCTACAAGTGCAGATATAACTCTTGTTGCCAAAAATCAGACACCTCCGAACCTTCTGGATCTGGCTGCATAGGCATGAAGCGCCTTGTTAAGCTCAGCAGGCAGAAAATCAGGCCAGAGAACATCTGAAAAATAAAATTCAGCGTATGCGCACTGCCAGAGCATATAGTTTGAGAGTCTGAGCTCGCCGCTTGGTCTGATAAGAAGGTCAATATCCGGATAGTCAACAGTGTAGATATTCTGTGACACTGTTTCCTCAGTTATATCATCAATATCAAGCTGGCCGTCCTTTACCTTCTGAGCTATACGCTTTGCAGCGTATTTGATTTCATCACGTCCGCCGTAATTGATAGCAAGGTAGACAGTCATCTTGTCAAAGTCCTTAGTGTCGTTTTCAACCTTGTCCATAAGCGCAATGAGTTCCGGGGAAAGAGCTGACCTGTCTCCGACAAATATCATTCTTACCTCTTCCTTATAGTACTCTGAAACACGGTTAAGGTACTGCTTGAACAGAACCATAAGTGCTGAAACCTCATCAGCTGATCTTTTCCAGTTTTCCGTGGAAAAGGCATAGAATGAAATGCACTTTATACCGATATCACGGCAGTAGCGGACAATCTTTTCAAAGGTTTTGCCGCCCTCGGCGTGTCCGAAGGTTCGCGGCATATGACGGTTCTTCGCCCATCTGCCGTTTCCGTCCATTATGAAACCGATATGCTCCGGAAGAATCTCCGGAAGCTCCATATCAATGTTATTTTTTTTAGCCATATTACTCCTGTAAGCCTTATCAGATTGATAAAACTTCCTTTTCCTTTTCTGCAACCATCTTGTCTACATCATCACAGAATCTGTCAACAATCTTCTGAAGATCCTTTTCACACTGCTTGAGATCGTCTTCTGTGATTTCAGAATTCTTCTTCATTGTCTTGAACTTGTCCATAGTATCACGTCTTACTGAACGGATTGATACCTTGGCTTCCTCGCCGTACTTCTTTATTGTCTTGCAGAGGTCCTTACGTCTTTCCTCTGTGAGCTGCGGAAATACAAGTCTGAGTGTCTTGCCGTCATTTACCGGTGTGATACCGATATCTGATGTAAGAATAGCCTTTTCTATTGCCTTGAGTGCTGATGCATCATAAGGCTGGATAAGAAGAGTTCTTGCTTCTGTTACTGATACAGATGCCATCTGCGGTACAGGTGTCATTGTTCCCCAGTACTCAGCCTGAACCTTGTTGAGAACTTCAGGATTTGCACGTCCTGCTCTTACTGCTGAAAATTCTCTTGCAAGAGAATCAAGTGTCTTCTGCATTTTTTCCTTAGCTGTGTTTAAAGTATCTTTCATGATTATTCTCCTCTTTTCACTTTAATGATGTATCTGAAATGTCATTTTATGCTGTGACAATAGTTCCGATATCTGCGCCGAGAACTGCATCAACAATATTGTCAGGTCTTCCGAGGTCAAATACAAGAACAGGAATTTTGTTGTCTCTGCACATTGAAGCTGCTGTTGAATCCATTACGCCGAGGTTCTTTGTAAGAACTTCGTCAAATGAAAGTGTATCGTACTTAACAGCATCGTCAAACCTGTGAGGATCCTTGTCGTAAACGCCGTCAACCATAGTTGCCTTGAAGAGGATATCAGCCTCAATCTCAGCAGCTCTGAGTGAAGCAGCTGTGTCTGTTGAGAAGAAAGGATTACCTGTGCCGCATCCGAAGATAACAACTCTTCCCTTTTCCATATGTCTGATAGCCTTGTTTCTGATAAGAGGTTCTGCAACCTGAACCATATTGATAGCTGTCTGTACTCTGACATCAAGTCCGAGTGACTTAAGTGTATCACCTACTGCAAGAGCATTCATTGCTGTTGCAAGCATTCCGATGTGGTCTGCAGTTGTTCTGTCCATATCACCGCAGGAACGACCTCTCCAGAAGTTGCCGCCGCCGACTACTATACCTATCTGTACGCCTGTGTCAGCTGCTTTTTTAATACTTCTGCAGATATCTGTAATTACGTCAAAATCGAGGCCTGTTGACTTGTCGCCTGCAAGAGCCTCACCACTGAGTTTTATAAGAATACGGTTATACTTTCTGTCCATATTGAGCACCTCACAAAAAATTTCATACTCTATATATTTTACACTAAAAATCATGATATGTAAATACTTTATAAATTTTTTTTATTTCAGACTGCTTACCTTCAGTTTATTGTTCACTATAGTAAATTTCGGAGATTCGCAGATTATAGTGAACGTCAAAATATTTCGTCGTTTACTGTATTTTTCGTTTGCATTTTCGAAAAATCCGCTTTACCGCAATTTTCGTCTAATTTTCATTGACTTATCGGATATATTACTATATAATATGTATCGTATGATTTACACACAAATTTTTTTGAAGGAGCAGAATCAATGAAAAAGAAAATTATAGCATTTTTAGCTGCAGCTGCTGTTATGGCTGTTTCTTTTGCCGGATGCGGTGAAAAAAAGGAAACAAACACTACTACTATTACAAACGACAGTCTGACATCAGCTTCTGATGAAGCTGAACAGAACAATGATACAAATGAAGCCGAAGCTCCGGCCGCTGTTATTGCCGACGTAACTGACAGAAGAGACTTCGTAATTACTCTCTATCCTGAGTACGCACCGGTTTCATGCGAAAACTTTGAGAAACTCGTTTCAGAAGGCTTCTACGACGGACTTACCTTCCACAGAGTAGTTGATGACTTCATGGCTCAGGGCGGTGATCCTGCAGGCAACGGAACAGGCGGAAGCAAGGACTCTATCAAAGGCGAATTCATCAGTAACGGCGTTGACAACAAGCTCTCACATCAGAGAGGTATTGTATCAATGGCAAGAAGCATGGATCCTGACAGTGCCTCAAGCCAGTTCTTCATCTGCTACACTGACTGTTCATTCCTTGACGGAAACTACGCTGCATTTGGCGAAGTAACAGACGGTATGGAAGTTATTGATGCATTCCTCGCTGTTCCTCGTGAAGAAGGCGGGGACGGTGCAGTATCAGCTCCTACGAGAGATATAAAAATCAAGAAAGCTGTTATGACAGACGATGACGAAAACGGAAACCACAGAGTTGCATTTACTATGGAGGAATTCATAAAGTAATCCGTATAAACAAAAAAATATTTTTGTATCCGCTTTATCACAAGTCCGGATAAAATGGCCTGCCCTGATGGCAGGCCATTTTTTTGTTTTTTATATATAGCACAAAATGATGGCTTTTTGGTGGACAGTGGCTTGTATAATTGTATTATGTATAGTATTCTGATGTAACGGCATCCTGTTTATGGTATTTTATACTTCATACATGCCTGCGTCAGGGTAACCGGACATTATGATAAGGATTATCTGGAAAACACGGACAGTTATATCTGGACTCAGCTGTATTTTCATGTCAGAGTTTCCGTGTAGTCAGGATATAAAAAGGATCGATAATTATGAACGTAAAACACGAAAGATCCAAAGGGGTATTAAAGAAACGGAAAATGTCGCGTCTGATAAGGCTTTCCGTTATTTCACTTTCTCTGACGGGTCTGTTCTCAGTACTTTATCTGTTTACCGGACTTGGTTCCATAACAACAGAATATTCAAGTCTTCTCACACAGGAAAATCAGAAAACCGAATCATTCCGTCGGCTTGAGGATAAGCTCTACAGACACCAGTCGTATCTTCTCGAGCACATGGTTTCCACTTCGCCTGAGGTTAAGGAAAAACTTGAAGCAAACACCGAAAATCTCAAGTCGGAAATGTCCTCCATGCTCTACGCTCTGAAGAAGGAGATGAAGGACACAAAGTTCGACATCAGGTACAAGAGCCTTTCCTCAAATATCTACGGATACCTCTATGATGCGGAGACAGTGTTTGAGATGAGCAGCAGAGGTGAATATGACAAAGCCACAGATTATATGGAAAACCACATGGTTGACTATATAAACACTGTAAACAGCGATCTGGCAAGCTTTGAAAATATGATTCGCGAGGAAATTGCCGAATCAAAAAAAGAGCTTCAGGCAAGTACTGCCCGCATTTTCCTGAGTACCGTAGTGCTTCTCATTATACTGATAGTATCTGCTCTGATAAGTGTAATCGTAAGTATCAGGATTTCGAACGAAATGATAAATACTGATCCGGTAACCGGAATTCCTAACTTTGACCGGTTCACTGATTTCTGTGAATCAAAGAAAATACGCAGAAACATTACCGACTATTCAGTAATGAGCATAAACATCAAAGGCTTCCAGTACTTTAACCAGCAGCTTGGAACTGCCTACGGAGATGCTGTCCTCACAGAGTACGCAGGTTTTCTCCGCAAAGCAGTCAACAGCCGCGAGATAGCTGCCAGAGTAAACGGTGATTCATTTACTGTACTGATTGAAAAGGAACGTGCAGCCATTATTGCCGATTATCTCAGCCAGCTTTCCCTTGATATTCACCAGAAGGACGGAACAAGGAAGGTTACTGTAAACTCAAGATGCGGCGTATATGACATTGAACCTGATGTCTCACTGTCCCAGGCTGTTGAGAATTCACTTATAGCACTTAAGGAAGCCAAAAACCTTTCTAATTCGGACTGTGTCTGGTATTCCGAAAAGATGACGGAGAACGACAGGAACACCAAGGAAACAATCGCACAGTTCAGAAACGCTGTAAAAAATGAAGAATTTGTTGTTTTCTATCAGCCGAAGGTAAATATGGTGGACAACCGTCTCTGCGGATGTGAAGCACTTGTAAGATGGGTTCACGACGGAAAGATGATTCCTCCTTTCAAATTTATAGACACACTTGAGGAAGAGGGATATATAACAGAGCTTGACATGTATGTGTTCAGACATGTCTGTCAGCACATTTCCGAATGGGTTGAAAAAGGAATTCAGCCTGTCAGAATCTCATCAAACTTTTCAAAGCTTCATCTTAAAAACAAAAGATTTGCTGACGAAATTCTTGAGATTATAGACCAGTATCATGTTGACAAAAAATATATCGAGATAGAACTTACAGAATCATCAGGATATGATGACTTTGAAGCAATGACCGAATTTGTAAACCGCATGAAGGCTGAAACCATCTACACAGCCATCGACGACTTCGGAACAGGATACTCATCACTCTCCATGCTCAAGGACATAGAGATTGACGTGGTCAAGCTTGACAAGTCCTTCCTGAGCGGTGCAGCCGATGAAGCTCACAAGAAAATGATTGAAAACGTTGTAAAGATGATAAATGACCTTCACCGTAAGGTTATATGTGAAGGCGTTGAAACCGAACAGCAGGCTGAGTTTCTCAAGAGTGTTGAATGTTTCCTAGCGCAGGGCTACCTCTACGACAAGCCGCTGCCCCACGACGATTTTGAACAGCGTCTCATCAATCCTGTTTATAATCTTGAAAACAAAAAATAATAAAAAAAAGCACACTGCGGTGTGCTTTTTTTATTATTCATCTTATTGATGCAAGTGTCTCCTCTGCCCAGCTGTACTGAGACATATATTCATCATTTTTTCTGACAGTAATTCTGCCTTCAATATATTCGTAATAGTCACACGTACACTCTGATGCATTAACAGAATAGCTGTTGCTGCTGTGAACAAGAAGGCTGCCGGCTCCTGCTTCGTCCAGGTCTGACTTCAGCGCCCTCAGAATATTGTCAACGTATTTCTGACAGCTTCTGTCATACGTTCTGTCTTCGAAAAGACATGCGGCTATCTGCTTTTTTGTACACGGTGTTCTTCTGTCAACAAGAAACGCAAGCGCCTCAAGAGACTTGCTTCTCTTAAACTTTACTGCTTTTCCGTTTACATATACGCCAAAGTTTCCGAAGGTAACTATCCGGATATTCTTTCTGTTACCGGACAGTGCTGAATACTCAGACAGTCTTTCAGGAGTAATAAATTCCTCAAGCAGTGCTGACGCCATACCTATAATTTCAGGACATGGTCTTTTTTTATAGTATTCTTCAGTTCTCGCAGCAGGAACAGGTGCCTCAGCCCCTTTAAGGCCAAGCATTTCACGGCAGATAATTGAACCAAACCGGTTTTCCTCCTTAAACCTTGCTGCATACGCCTGAATTATCTCATACATGTATTTTTTTGACTCAGGATCAGGATTTCCGGTTGAAAATACCATACCGAGTATCATAAACGCTCCTGAAACAGCACCGCATACCTCACGCATTCTTCCCATGCCTCCGCCGAATCCGGCAGAAATCCTTACGGCTGTATCCATGGAAAGATTAATCTCATCACACCAGGCACCGGCAACCGACTGGGAACAGTTGTATCCCATCCTGAAGAGCTCCATTGCTTTGCGTGCCTTTTCATTATTGTTAATATCAATCATCGCTGTTTTCCTTTGTAAATACAACTAAAACAGGTGCAGCATTGCTGCTGCACCTGTTTTATGTTAAAAAAACTGAAATTACTTCTTGAGTTCGTTCATGCACTTCTGGCAAACACTCTTGCCCTTGAAGTCGAGGAGATCTTCGTTATCGCCGCAGAGAACGCATGTTGACTTGAACTTCTTAAGAATGATAGCGTCCTGATCTACATAGATTTCTACGCTTTCTCTGTCATTAAGACCAAGTGTTCTTCTGAGTTCCTTTGGTAATACGATTCTTCCGAGTTCGTCAATCTTTCTAACGATACCTGTTGATTTCATTAATAATATCCTCCTAAGATAATCTTACTATGTTTCTATTATATTACATTTGTTTTTATCTGTCAATAATTACAGTAATAATTACTCAGTTAAAAAATTCCCTGTTAATTTTATGCACATTTCCCTTTTTGCACGAAATTTCTCCTGTTTTAAAACTGCTGAAAACGGCTGTTTTTCATTAAATAAAAATACATTTTTCGAATTAACTAATATTTGCACACAGCATTTATAACAGATTTGTACAAATTAATTTGACATTATTGACAGTAATCTGTTAAGGAAATATAATATATATTGGAAAGAGCCTGAATTCTTTTTTACACGCTTTTGTCTGTTTGTCAAAACATGATAAAGTAAAAAACTATTTACGTCTCTTAAGAAATGATTGTATGAAAAGTATACAGATAAGTGCATTATTTTAAACGGATGAAAGGATAATCTGAAATGAAAAAATCAGGAGCAATAAGTGTGTCACTCGCTGCATTTCTCACAGCTGCATCACTTCAGTATATGCCTGAAAGCATAACTGTAAATGCAGCCGGAGCTGAGGTTAAAATCAGCGAGGTTTGTTCACAGAACAAAAGCTGTCTTACTGACAGCTACGGAAAACATTCTGACTGGATAGAAATATGGAATACCGGAAGCACAGCGGCTGATATATCCGGATACGGACTCTCTGACCGGGAGGACTCACCTATGAAGTGGACATTTCCTGCCGGTACTTCAGTTCCTGCCGGAGGATACCTTGTGGTTTTTGCCTCAGAGAATGAATCTGTTTCAGGAGAGCTTCACACCGGCTTCTCACTCAGCAAAAACGGTGAAACACTTGTTCTGAGCAGTGCATCAGGAGATCTTGTTCAGAAGGTTGAGATACCGGTACTCGGAGAAGACGTATCATATGGATGCTCCCCTGACGGCGGCTCTGCCATGGAGATAATGTCACCTACTCCGTGAAAGGAGAACGAAGCTGTTGTATCAGCGCCTTCCTTCTCAAAGGCTTCCGCGTTCTACGGCACTGACTTTGCCCTTTCCGTTTCAGCACCGGCAGGAACTA
>JAZUIH010000134.1:0-10506 GCA_045642145.1 Oscillospiraceae bacterium
GAAAACGGAATGCTGCTTTATCATGGAAGTTATTCAGAAATTAATAAAATTGATCTGAATAAATGTGCTGATGGAAAAGACTTCGGAAAAGGTTTTTATCTGACTGATAATTTTGATCAGGCTAAAGGGTTTATTAAAAATTCACTGAAGAAAGCGAAAACTATAGGGTCGGTACCACAGGACAGAAATTTTGGATATGTTTCCATTTTCAGATATAATGCACCTGATGAAAAAATAATGACTTATAGTTTTGATACAGCAAATAAAGAATGGCTATGGTTTGTATCTATGAACCGGCGTTCACAAATGGCTGGCAGATTCAGAAATATGCTGGATGAAAATCTGTTAAACTCAGAAATAGTAATTGGCAAAATCGCAAATGATACAACTAATCCTACAATAATGACTTATCTTAATGGATTGTACGGTGATGTCGAGTCTGAGACAGCGGTTAATTTTGCTATATCACAGTTATTACCTGAACGATTAAAAGATCAGTTTTGTTTTTTAAGTGAAAGAGCAATTAAATGTCTTGAATTAACAGAGGTGATCCGCTTTGAACAATGATAAAAGAACATACACAGCAGATATGATTCTTACAGCTGCAATTGATGATTATGCAAAGAAAACAAATCAGTCTATTTCAATTGTGAGAGACGAAATAATTGAGTCCGGAGCGTATGACGCATTATATGATTTTGAAACAGGACTATGGACGCAGGGACCAGATTACTTTATTGATTTCTTTTTTAAGAAAAAAACTTTATTGCATAATAATAATAAAGCAACTGCAGATGAAGTAAAAAATGTTGTGATAATTGATGTAAAATAGGAAATTAATAATATGAAAGTAATAATAAAAAACCCGGATCTTCTATCTGCTGAATATCTTATAAATAACGGAAAACTAAATGATGTTGATGTTTGGCTAGACACAACAGGTTATGTAACGACAAATTTTAACGGAGATACAGTTCCATATTGTGGAATTATATATTCTTTGAATTCTGAAACGGGTTGTAAACAAATAGAGACTTATTTTATTTGTAATACAGATGGATTTCCCGTTACCTCAGTATATTTTCACAGTAATGGTAATTTAGAATGTTATGAAGATTCATATATTAATCCTATTAGTAAGCATATCTGCCTAAAAGAACAGATGTGCTATAGATTTGACGGAACATTGTCTAAATATGTAAAAAAATTTGATGATGGAATGACAAGAAGTTTTGTGTTTAATGATTCAACAATTACAAAATTGGAAATATTTGATGATAACTCTAGCCAATATCCTACTGTATATGAATTTTATGATAAAAGCAATTTAAAAAGATACTGTTTTTATGACAATGGTAATGTTAGAAGAAATATCAGTTGGAATGTTGATGGATCAGTTATTAAAGATACAATCCAATATCAAGGAATTGCGGAAAAGTTTTCTTTTGATGGAACTAAATACGAATTATCTGTTTATAAAAACAAAAATGATATACCTATATTAATTAATCAGGAATCAGAAAGCAATAAGGTTGTCTATTCTATATATGAGTATAAATTATATCCTGGAACTACAATGAGTGTGATGAAATATTCCTCTGATGAAATGAAATATACCGGACTTATATTTGGTGTGGATGGGACAAAAATATGTGAAACATCATTTGATGAGGTTAATGGTGTAAGAACTGTAAAAATGTATGAAAGTGATGGTTGTCTGATTTCAGATATTATTTTGGATAAAGTAAGTAATACAACAGATATTCTTAATAATTATGAATTTATATTTGAATAAATAAAGGATAACTTATGTTTGATATTTCTTTACTCCCATGGTGGCTGCCAGCAGGACTTTTAATATGTGGTCTTGTTTATACTATACTTACAGTCATCGCAATTAAAACATATAAAACAAACAAAGACGAGATAAAAGAACTCGTAAATCGAAGCGAAGAATGTGAAGCTGAAGTTCTCAATACTATTGTCCTGAATGATACAAATGCTTTAGCAAGAATGCGTCAGGCTTCAGCAGTACTTTCTGAATTTCAGAATGCAGCTAATCTTCCACTTGAGTACGTCTGTACAGAAATACGTTTCAATATCGGATATGATGTAGAAACTGTCATTCTGAGGAGAGCTAAAATGAAAATAGTCAGACCTGGCAGCAGAATTAAAATATACTATGACCCATACAATCCAGAGCAGGCTTTTTCAAAAGATATGAAATCAATCATTCTTCGCAAACCATTCAGAGATTGTATTGTTAATGGCTTAGTTGCCTTAATTACACTTCTATCTGCAATTTTTTGTTTTATTCAGTAGTCACTGAATTCACTTCAATGTTTCAAAAAAGCTCTGAACCACGCACACACGTCGTTCAGAGCTTTTCATCGTTAAAAAACATATTTCCCCTGCAACCAGGTTTAACACATACCCTCCATGTCCGGAATCTGTACCTGAACATCAGGCACCTGAGTTACTGTTTCAAACTCTGTTTCCGCGCAGAAAACATCCCCGTCAATGCTGACAGTAAATTTTCCGCCGCAGGCTTCAGTAAAGCTTTTGGCTATGGAAAGTCCGAGTCCGCTTCCCTCTGTTGTTCTTGACTTGTCCCCGCGGGTAAATCTCTCGGTAATTTCATCCGGAGTAAAATTCATTTCGTAGGAGGCAGTGTTTCTGACTGTGATTTTTACCCTGCCGTCCTCAGAGGTGAGCTTTGCAAAAATTCGTGTTCCCTTCATGGAATACTTCAGAGCGTTGTCAATCACATTCTGGATGACACGGTACATCTTTTTTCCCTCGGCACTGATAAATGCACTCTCCGCATTTATCTCAGTTTTTATTTCCCTTCCGTACTCAGAGATTCTGTCCTCCATATCTGCAAGGACCTGTCTGAAGAGTATTACGAAGTCTATCCTCTCAAGAGCAATGTCAGTGCTGCTTGTCGCCTTTGCAAGGTCAAAAACATCTGAAACTATGGTCTTAAGCCTTGTTGTTTTCTGCTCAAGCACTGCAACATAGTCAGCTGCAGCCGGAGTAAGTTCCTCCTTGGAAAGAAGGTCAACGTAGCTGATTACTGATGTCAGAGGAGTTTTCAGATCATGTGAAACGTTGGTAACCAGTTCAATCTTCATTCTCTCGGAACGTATCTGCTCCTCTACCGCATTCTGAATACCGTCCGATATGCAGTTGAGCTTGCTGGTCATTCCGTATATAACACTTGTCTCATCCTCGTGCTTCGGACTGTAGTCACCGCTGCCCATCGAACTGATATGACGTTCAAGTCTGTTGAGCGCCTTCAGGTCTCTCATGCTTTCCGCTATATAGAAAAGCACAACAAGCATGCAGCAGAATGTGAGAATAATAAGATTTGACGTTACCGCCCCTATTACAACCGCAGCAATTCCTGCAAGAAGAGCAACACCGAGTCTCGTGAGAAAGCTGATGGTAAATACATCTCCGTGAAGAACTCTGAATTCAGCTTCATTTTTTCTCATGTTTGCAATTACTCTGAATGCCGCTCTGAAAACAAGTGACGTTTCCATAACCATATGGCATCTGAAGCGGTTTACAACCGAACCCGCTGATACAACAGCCATCATAAAAGCCACTGCGGCTCCGATACTTACCGGCACTGCAACCGATAACTCACTTACGTTCATCCTCTGAAAACTTTCAATAAACGAATCATATGTAAAAGCTCCCAGCAGGCAGACCACAGCCGGAAGGACTATTCCGCCTGCAACTGCAAACTCACCGAAAATCCTGTCAGGAATACGCATCTCAAACTGCCCTGATACTTCATTGTATCCGGACATAATAATAAGGTACAGCGAGAGCACAGCAGCAAGTCCGGCAAACAGCAGAGCCACCATTGTGCAGCTTACAATGTCAGCCTCGCTCTTTTCACGGCGGGCAGACCAGACGTCCAGCTTTTCAGCTGCAGCTTCATTCGGTGCAATTTTTACTGATGCCCTCGAAAGCTCCGTAAGCTGCATCTTATTCTGATAAATTTCATTTTCTGCGTCAAAGCTTCTGTAGCTTCCGCTTGTGTTGTAAACGGCCGGAACAGGAGTTGTACCGTCCCTGTTAAGGTAAATTTTTGCACCAAGATCATCGATGAAGCTTTCAAGTCCGGTGGTATCATAGTCATACACTGCATATCCCCTGCCGCAGCAGTAGAAGTAGTACATTCCCTTTGTGTTTGTATAGCAGCGTATCTCTCCGTTTCCGCCGACCCAGGTATCAATTACTTCAGGCATCTGGTTCCAGAAACATCCGCCTCTGTCTATCATTAAATCTGCGGTATACCTGCTGTTTTCCGGGAAACTGTCCGTGTTGCTGTAAACTGTACTTCCTTTTTCAAGAAGAGTGCAGTATAAAGATGTATCAGGTGTAAACCTGCCTGCGGAATCCGCAATACCTGCCCTGTCAAGCTCAGCCGCAACTGAATTTTTAAGAAATACACTGTCTGTCGACTTTCTGAGCATGTCCATGTTCACGTAAAGCCATGAATCCCTGATTATACGGTTGGCTTCATCTGAATAATCACTCAGTTCAGGTACCACATCCTCCAGATTTCCGTATGAATGATATCTGTATAATGCATCAGTCAGAATAAACACTGCGCCTGCTGCAAGGAAAAATGCAGTTACTGCTGCTGCTATTCTTGTTTTTCTCTTCTTAAGGAACATCTCTTAACCTCCGGAGATTTTTTCTATCTTGTATCCTATTCCCCAGACAACCTTAAGATACCTCGGGTCGCCCGGATTTATCTCTATCTTTTCTCTTATATGTCTTATATGAACCATTACCGTATTTTCCACGGAATATGATTCTTCGTTCCACACTTTTGAATATATCTCTTCTGCTGAAAACACCCGTCCTGCGTTCTCCATAAGAAGCTCAGCTATTTTGTATTCGGTTGCCGTAAGCTTTACCGGTTCGCCGTCAGCGGTAAACTGACGAGCAGCCCTGTCAAGTACAAGGCCTCCGTTCCTCAGTATGTTTCCGTCATCTGCCTTTGCCGATCCCGCTGAACCGAGCATAAGGTATCTTCTGAGATTTGAACGGACTCTTGCAGTAAGCTCCATCGGATTGTACGGCTTTGTTATATAGTCGTCAGCCCCCATCGACAGTCCGAGAATCTTGTCGCTGTCCTCTGATTTTGCAGAGAGCACGATGACCGGAATATTCTTTTTCTCTCTTATCCTCATCATCGCTGACAGCCCGTCCAGCCTCGGCATCATTATATCAATGAGTATCAGCTGAATTTCGTTCTCCACTATTTTATCAAGCGCCTCAAGTCCGTCGTAAGCCTTTACTGTTTTAAAGCCTTCACTTTCAAGAAGCTTTGAAATGGCGTTTACTATATCTCGGTCATCATCCACAACCAGTATTACTGAGCCTTCTATACTGTTCATCTTTTCTCCTTTTCACTGCAGTTTAAATGTATAACATTTAAGCCGGTGCAGTACTATTCAATAAGTCTTTCCAGTATATTGTAACATAAATGCACACTTATTTCAATTTTATCATGCATTATTTCTCACTCCTTTCATACTATTAGTATAATCCCTGTTTCTTAAATACTCTTTGATAAATTTCTTAATTATTTCTTAAGAATGATTACTGTTGACTGATGTGTATTTACATGATACCATAAAACTACTGAAAAAAAATTTTTTCTGAAAGCGGGACAAAACTCCGCTGCGGATCGTTTACTGTACAGAAGCCCGGTCAGAAATGATATCACAGGGCAGAATAAATGAGAGGAGGCACTCATCTGGATACTATTGCAAAAAATGAATTTCGCAGCATTTACGACCGTAATGCTGATACAGTCTACCGTACCGCATACCTGCACATGAAAAACAAAAGCGATGCAGAGGATGCAGTCCAGACTGTATTTATGAAATACTACGTTTTAAATCCGGAGTTTGCAAACAGAAATCACGAAAAAGCGTGGTTTATTCTTACTACACGGAACCACTGCAGGGATCTGCTCAGAAACTGGTGGAACACAGGAAGGTCTTCCTTCGGAAATGAGGAAGCATATGAGCTTTTCGGCAGTCTTCCGGACGGACAGGTTACAGCAGCACTTCTTAAGCTGCCTGACAAGTACCGCGAGCTGATTTACCTTTATTATTATGAAGAGTATTCGTCGAAGGAAATCGCTGAGATGACCGGACTGAATGAAAGCACACTCAGAACAAGGCTTATGCGTGCACGGAACAAACTGAAAAAACTTATTGAAACGGAGGAAAAAAGATATGCGGGAAAAAAGATTTTTCAGCGCGGCTGACAACATCCGGATGAGCAGTGAGCAGAAAGAAAAACTGTTCAGATACATCACTGCGGAAATAGACATGGCGGAAAATGAAGGTACGGAAATCGTATTCGAGAGCAAACCTGCTTCCCGTCTCAGAAACATCATTTTCCCGGCAGCAGCAGTTGTCATGACCGGAATCGCGGTTATATCAGCACTCCCTGCACTGCAGAAAAATGAGACGATACCGGCCGGAAACAGTATCCCGGACGTGACAGAAGTACAGACGACAGAATTTAGTGAAATCAGCAGTGAAGAGACGGTAAATGCTTATTCAGAAGGCACCCCGAAATACGATGCCGTAATGCACGAGGGAAATTATCTGATCGGAAGCTATGACGGCACAAACTATTTCGCATCAAGGCAGGAGTTTAACGAAACAAGTCTCTGCATTTCCCCTGAGGGCAGAAAGCTGTTTACAGGGGACGGAAAGGAATTTACCGAGATATACAATATCGCTCTGTATGAGAGCCGCTATGTTGTTTACGGAAACACAGACAGCGGAACATGCAGACTCAGTATATACGACAGCAGCTTTGAAAATCCTGTGGACGCAGCTTACACAGGAACCAGAGATACAGTACTGAAATTCACCGTTTCAGGTGACACTCTGGTTGCTGCATCATGTACACGCGGTTCGGACTGTATTATAAGCTCATTCAGTATGCAGACAGGTGAACCTGTTAATAAATGCCGCGTATCCTCTGTAACGGATCTGTGGGCTGTCGGTGCGTCAGCAGAAGATAAAGTGAAGGCTGTAATTATAAATGAAAAATATATGGTGTCTGCAGTAACTCTGGATGTTTCCAGTCTGACAGTAACCGACAGCACTGAAATTTCTCAGTACGACCCGGATATATTCAACTGTGCTGTAAGAAACGGCGACATTATATTCAGCAGAAGAAACCGTGAAGGCAGTGCAGCGCGAATAGGATTCACACGATACAATTCTGACGGAACTGAAACCGGGCATGTTCTTGATACATTTCCGGAAGACTATCCGGTGTATCCGGCTGACTTCGGAAGCGGCTTTGACTTTCATTTCATGTGTTACGGAAACCTCTACGGATATACTTTTGAAACCGACAGCTTCGAGCTTCTCGCTGCTCTGGACGAGCAGGAATTTCCTGTAAACTACCGGCCGGCCGAAGCATCATTTGACACTGTATTTTTCAGATACAACGACACGGTCTGCAGAACGGAACACACCTACGGCTGTGAAACTTTAATATGCAGTGACGCTGAGTGCAGCAAAGTCCTGTACACTTTGCAGGATGACATTCTTGAGGAATGCGAACTGTTCACAAGAAGCTTCAACGGGCATGTATTCTGGCTTAATGCGCCGGACACAAGAGATTCCATCAGACTCTGTGACCTGAATCTTGTCAGCGGTGAAACCATATATACTGACTTTGCAGTTGATCCGGAACACTTTTATCTTCCTTATGAATTTGCAGTTACGGACAGGTATCTGATTACATATCCTGATAACATGTATAACAGCATGGGCTCACTTGTCCCTAACGAAAAAAACTACCTCTGTGTGTACAGCCGGGCCGGTGAATTTATCCGTACTGTCAGCTTCCCGGAAGGCGGAGAATACAGTGTCACAGCCCGTGAAGGCGGAGCGCATTACTATCATCTTTTCATTACTGACAGGCAGGAGCCTGTGATAATACTTGAAAGCAAGACGTACTCAGGTTTTGATATATCTGCCTGGGTTCTTAATTCCGAAGCGGATGCATTTGAAAAATATGATCAGGACATTCAGCCTTATATGTTTGCATCTGCCTTTCAGCCGGGTACGGACGGATATTCGTTCTACTGGTTCGACCGTTACGGAGTATACGGCTTCAGACGGGACACTGGCAAATCAGATACACTGCTGACATTCGCGGATAATTTCTACAAATGTCCGGTTCATG
The DNA here is from genome assembly GCA_045642145.1 of Oscillospiraceae bacterium. Classification (GTDB taxonomy): domain Bacteria; phylum Bacillota; class Clostridia; order Oscillospirales; family Ruminococcaceae; genus HUN007. Next base: position 8,254 of record JAZUIH010000134.1, read on the forward strand.
GTGACGACCTGTTCACACAGGCAGCTTTGGGCAGTGACGGAGAGCTTTATCTCAACCGCAGATTTCACGGTGTAACGACTGTAAATATGCGCAGTAACTGACCAGGGTTATCAGCAGCAGAAATCCATTTTAAACAGCAAAAACACCGGAAGGTCCGTAACGGATTTTCCGGTGTTTTTTACTATATAATGTTCCACGTGGAACATTTTCTTATTCCACGAATGAATATTTACTGATTTTATAAGGCTCATCATCGGAACTGCTGAATTCTCTTCTGAATATGTCTCCGTATGAATACGCCGTTTCATATGCTGTTCTGTTCAGATCAAACATTTCATTTATCTTCTCCTGATATCCTTCGAAGTCATAGAGATAATCATAGTCTCTGACAGAATCGGATTCTGTTACTGCATTTCCGTCAAATATATAGCTTGTGATATTTCCGATTCCGTTCCAGTCGTTGCTTACTACTATCCTGTTTCGGGAATCAGTATAAATTGCAGCATGGTCCCCGCGGAAACGTCCTGCCTCAGCAGCTGAGTGCTCCTTCACCGTATAGAAAACAAGTTCAAAATCAGCCTCGCATGTACCTGAAATAGTCACAAGCTCCGGAGTTCCGTCCTCATTCATATCATGGAGAAGATACCTGACCTCACTGATTCCGTCCGTATTAAATCTGAGCCTGTCAAGAAGCTCGCTGTATATTTTTCTGTATTCATTCTCATCTGATTCTTCAGATTTCTCTGATACCGTTGTCTCAGCCTCGGTTTCAGCTGCAGTTTCCCTGTGCTCCTCCGTTGCCGGTGCTGTGGTCTCCTCTGCCCCGGTTACGGTTACAGCCGCTTCTGCATCTGCTGATGTTACTGCAGACACAACAGTTTCTGCTGCCGTGATTACCGGTACTGTTATCTTCGTCACTGCCGCTTCTTCCGGCTGAACGTCTGTTTCAGAACCAGCCGCTTCTGTTATCTGTTCTGATGAGGTGGTAGTCTTTGGATTGTTGTTTCCGGTATCAATGTTTTCACTTTTATTGTTCAGAAACACGGTCAGTCCCGCAATAAAGCATACACAGGCTGCCACAGATGCTATAGTCCTGTACATACTGCTTCTGTTTTTTCTGAATTCTATTACACTGGCCCTTACTTCATTGTCCTCATCTGTATTATCTCCGGTAACACCGGATTCCTTCTCCTGAATGATTCCGAATATTCTGTTTTTCTGCTCTTCACTCAGAACATTGCAGCTTTCGCTGATTTTTTCAAGTGTTTCATCATCCAGACCGCCGCCTGACGACAGCAGTTCCTCTGTTCTGTCATTTTCCTTCATATCAGAACGCCTCCTTTGCAGTAAGAATTTTCCTGAGTTTTTCTCTTGCTCTCTGGCTTCGCTTGTTTACCGACGCCGTTGTCATCTTCAGTATTTCTGCGATTTCCGCAGCAGTTCTGCGATGGAAAAACTGAAGTATCAGAATATCCGAGTCCGGTTTTCCGAGATTAATTACTTCCTCCCAGAGTTCCTTCTTCTCGGACCTGCTTATAATCTCTTTTTCAGGTGTCGCGCTGTCTGCCGGCTCCTCTGTCAGTTCATCCAGATAATCATGCTCTGCCTTGCCGGCTGTAAGCTTTCTGAAAAGATCCGTTGAACGTCTCTTTGAAATCACCGTAATCAGACCCTTAAGCGAATCCACCGTATAGTCATTTGCCTCACACTGCTTCAGGGTTTCAATAAATATGTCAGCGACACATTCTTCCCTGTCATGTTCATTTGCCCTGCTTCGGGTATGATCTGTCACTATGGTATATACGTAATTACCATAGGCGTCAATCAGTTTCCTGTATCCTTCGTTCCGGGAACGCCGGAATGCATTTAATATTTCCTCATCGGATATCATATTTCCGTCTCCGTTTCTGTTTTTATAAACGCTAAGAAGTCCGGCACAGTCTGCATCCGTCCGATGCAGCCATGCTGACATTCAATAACCATTGTATCACATTCAGTATCAGAAATACAGTATTTTTTCAAAACTGCTTAGCTGAAATCACAAATATCATTTTCCTCATCTGAAGCACTTCACTATTACGGTCGTAACAGCAATTAAAAAGTGGACACTGAAAAATAACATTTCGGTTTTATTTCTTTTTTCATAAATCCATGTTCCGGTTTTATTCCTTTTTTCGCAAATCAATGTTCTGATTTTATTCCTTTTTTCGCAAATCCATGTTCTGATTTTATTCCTTTTTTCGCAAATCCATG
>JAZUIH010000135.1:0-6901 GCA_045642145.1 Oscillospiraceae bacterium
GCAGCAGCAACAGCAGCTGTTACACCGAATTCTTCCTGAATAGCGTCAACTAATTCAGCGAGCTCTAATACTGTGAGAGCCTTGATATCTTCAATAAATTTCATTGTCTTTTCTGAAGCCATGATAATATTCTCCTTAAATTAAATTTTTTTAAAAAATGTTATGCAGCATTATGATTAAGCTGCTTCTCCGTCCTTTTCAGATACTGCCTTAAGCAGAGCAGCGAGCTTCTGGATAGGACCCTGGAGTGAACCAACGAGCTGAGCGAGAAGTACGTCTCTTGAAGGAATCTTTGAGAGAGCCATAACGCCTGCTGCGTCGTAGATGTCTTCGCCGATATAACCAGCCTTAACACTGAACTTGCCTTCTGAACCTTCTGCATACTTACCAAGGATTCTTGCCGGAGCAGTCTGATCCTCAGCTGAGAGAGCGATAGCTGTTGTGCCTTCGAGTACGTTGTCGAGGCCTTCGATGCCAGCTTCCTTTAATGCAAAACGGAGAATTGAGTTCTTTTCTACGAAGTAAGTAACACCAGCTTCACGAAGTTCCTTACGGAGCTTAGTGTCGTCTTCAACTGTGATGCCCTTGTAGTCAACAATAACACCAGCACATGAATTCTTGAGAAGTTCTGCAACCTCTGAAACTCTGGCCTTCTTACCTGCTAAAATCTGTTCACTTGCCATTAATTTCACCTCCGAAGATATGATATCGTATCAAAGAGAGGGCAATAAAAAACCTTTCTCACAAAGCGAGAAAGGTGAAATCACATATTAATGTAATACTGATCGCCACATTCCTCGGCTGGACTTATGGAAAATCCACCAGCTGTCTTTAGAATACGATTGTGCGAGTTTATGCTCACAACATTTGTAATTATACTACATCTGATTTTATTTGTCAATAGTTTTTTTACTGTTTTTTTACGATTTTTCCTGAGCCGTCCTTGAAGGTTCCGCTGGCTATTGTTATAAGGTCAATGAGGGTGCCTATTCCGCAGAGTCCGCCTGAGAATAAATAAAGCAGTCCTGACAGCGGCTTGCCGAGATAGAACCTGTGAAGTCCGCCGATTCCTGTGAAGCCAAGTGCAGCAAGAATTACTGCCGCCTGTCTGCTCTTTTCGCTTATGCAGTTGTCAAACTGCTGATTGTATATAGTCTGGTTTACGGTTACCCCGCGGGTTGCATTCCGGCCTGCGCCTCTGAGTTCTTCAATCTGTCTTCCGCAGTGAGGACATACAACTGCATCCCCTGCTATTCTCTCTCCGCAGTACTTGCAGAACTTCATCTGCTGCTGAACATGCTGTCCCGGAACAGGCTGCTGCGGAACAGGAGGCATTGCTGCACGAGGTTCCACCTGAGGCATCTCGCGCTGCGGAACATCATAATTATAGTACTGACCAAGTCCGTCCTGGTTCTGATACTCCGGCTGTCTGCCGTACTGAGGCTGACGTTCCGGACTTCCGTAACGGTTTACCGCAGGCATCGGGTCTTCATAGTAAGGTGAATCCTGAGGCTGCTGATATGCAGGCTGAACAGGTGAATTTCTGTATTCCTGACGTTCAAGCTCCGAACGGTCCGCATTGTGATTATATACAGGATACGCTTCTCTTACGCGCGGCGTTCCTTTGTCATCTTCCTTGGTAAGGCTGATGCTTCTTCTTCCGTTCTGATTTTCGTCCATGTTTTTCATTCCTTTCAGTTCGTTTTGAATCTCCAAAATAATTATATAACAAATTATTCTTATATTTATTAACAATCTGTGAACGCGGTATTAAAAATATATTAAGAACGGAAAACGCTGTACGTACATTGTATTTTTTTAATATATATGGTATAATGAAAGTTGCGGTCCGGCGACCGCTCACAATAATTGTTTACAGGAGACCAGTACTAATGAGAATTGTAGTTATGTCTGACTCACACCGTCAGTACGGCCCTCTTCAGAAAATAATGGAACAGCAGCCTGATGCTGATATGTATATTCACCTTGGCGACAGCGAGGGAGGTATTGAACTCCTTAAGGCAAATTACCCGGACAAAAAGTTTTTCTTTGTTGCGGGAAACTGTGACAGTGATATCAGCCTTCCGGGATTTCTCGTTATCCCCGCTGACTCAGGGCACCGCATATTTGCAGCCCACGGTCACAGGCACGCTGTCAGATACTCGAACGCCATGATTCTGGAGGCAGCTCTCGAAAACCGCTGCGATATAGTATGCTTCGGCCACACTCACGAAAGAGTCAACACATGGGAAAGCGGAGTTCATATTCTAAACCCGGGCAGCTGTGCCTGTCCCCGTGACGGATTTCCGCCTTCATACGCATATATCGATACAGTCGGAGACGGTGTTTTCAAGGCACATGTCGATATAGGAAAATTTTAAAACAGATGAAAGAAAGAAAAACTTCATACCTGAAGGTATTCATCGCCGCATTTTTTACTTTTGCGCTGATGATCCTTCCTATGGTTATATACAACAGGGGTTATCTGGTATACTACGGTGACTTCAACTCACAGCAGCTTCCGTTCATGAAGCACATGCACGACATGATATCTGACGGACAGTTTATGTGGGACTGGGGCACGGACCTCGGTTCGGACTTTATAACGTCATACTCGTTCTATCTTCTGGGCAGTCCGTTCTTCTGGATATCATCACTGTTTTCCTCTGATGCGGTTCTCTATACCGTACCCTGGATTCTCGCTCTGAAGTATGCAGCGGCTGCTCTTACTTCGTATGCGTATATCAGAAGGTTTGTAAAGCGCGACAGCTCAGCCGTAATCGGCGGCCTGCTGTATGCATTTTCCGGTTTTCAGGCATACAATATTTTCTTCAATCATTTTCATGATACTACTGCCCTCTTTCCTCTCATGCTTATCGCCATGGAGGAGCATATCACCGGCAAAAAACGCGGTCTGTTCGCAGTAACAGTCGCTCTTATGGCGTTTACAAACTACTTTTTCTTTGCAGGCCAGGCGGTATTCCTTGTTATATACTTTATAATCAGATCCCGCTGCAGTGACTTCAGAGTAACTCCTGCAAAGTTCCTGAGTCTTTTTGGCGAAGCAGTCATCGGTACCTGCGGAGCAGCTGTAATCCTTGTTCCGTCCGCACTTTCAGTACTCGGAAACACAAGAGTTTCAGAACACCTCTACGGAATGGACATGCTTGTATACAGCGACCGTACCCGAATCCCGCGAATCATACAGAGCTTCTTTATGATTCCTGACTCACCGGCAAGACCGAACCTCTTCAGCGAAGGACGTTCAAAATGGTCCTCCATTGCAGGTTATCTGCCGATGTTCTCAATGACATGCGTAATATCATTTCTGAAGTTCAGACCGGACTCATGGAAGTCAAAGCTTGTTAAACTGTGCATCCTCTGTGCCTTTGTTCCGGTACTCAACTCAGCCTTCTATATGTTCAACGCCGAGTACTATGCAAGATGGTACTACATGCCTGTTCTCATCATGGCTCTGATAACAGCCGAGATGTTTGAACGTCCTGATGTCATCCCTGATTCAGGCTTCAGAGTGTGCACTGCAGCACTTGCAGCCGCAGCAGTTATCTCATTTCTGCCGGACAAAAAGGATGATGAAGTTGTCTGGATGGCATTCGGCAGTCACAGGGAGTACCTGTATATATCACTTGGACTTTCGGCACTTCTTCTTGCAGCATGTGCATTTGTGTTTCACTGCAAAAAGAAAGGCAGACCGTATATTAAAAAGGGCATTGCATTTACACTTGTATCATGCCTTGCGGCTACGGCATCCGTATTTTACTTCGGTATATATGAGGGGCCGTATCCCGACAGATACATTGCCGCTTCCATAAACGACACTTCGTCAGAGGTGATATCCGGTGACAGCTCATTTTTCAGAACGGATATATCCGAGGGATGCGACAACTACCCTATGTTCTGGGGCTATCCTTCCATGAGATGCTTCCAGAGCACGGTTTCCCCGTCAATCCTTGATTTCTACAACTCAGCTGGCATAACCAGAGACGTTGCCAGCTGCGCGGAAACAAAGTACTATGCGTTCAGAGGTCTCCTCTCGGTAAAATACTATTTCAGCCAGCATGAGCATGAAAGCACTGAGGAGATAGAAAAGCCGGATATGCCCGGTTTTGAAAAGATATCCGACGGAGACCATTTCACAGTATATGAAAACACCGCCTTTATACCGATGGGATTTTCATATGACACATATATGACAGAAGAGAACTTTGAACAGATTTCAAAGGACAAAAAATCAAACGCACTTCTTGATTCCGTACTTCTCACGGATGAGCAGGCAGAGCGCCTTGGCGGCATTCTTGAGAAAAAGGAACTGAAAACAGGCTACCTCACTGACAACGCCTATCTTCAGGAATGTGAAAGGAAAAGAAATTCATCCTGCACTGACTTTTCGAAGTCATCCGAAGGGTTTGAGGCATCATTTTCAGCAAAGAAGGAAACACTCGTGTTCTTCAGTGTACCGTATGACAAAGGCTTTAAGGCATACGTCAACGGAACTGAAACGGACATTGAAAATGTAAACAACGGATTCATGGCAGTGCGCGTGCCTGCAGGCGAAAGCAGAATAAGGTTTGACTACAGAACCTACGGACTTGACGCCGGCATAAAGGTTTCGCTTGCCGCTGCAGCAGTATTTCCGGTTTATCTTGTATTCTGCCTTGTTATGTACATCGCAGCACGAAAAAGAGAAAAAGCGTTCACCCGTACCTGTACCGAAATTATTCCGGACACTGACACGGATGCACTTGTTATAAATGAAAACAGCCCGATTGATATCAGGCTTGAGGAGGACTAATATGCATCTTGAAGAAAAGACAAAAGACAGCACGGTAGTCTATGACGGAAAGATATTTAAGATAAAAAGAGACAGTGTTATTCTCGAGGACAGCAGTGAGGCCATCAGGGAATTCGTTGTTCACTACGGCGGAGTTTGTGTGCTTCCCGTAACCGAAAACAACGAGATTATCATGGTTAAGCAGTACCGCTACCCGCTCGCGGCAGCTACTCTTGAAGTACCTGCAGGAAAGCTCAACGGTCCGGGCGAAGACCACTGCAGCGCCGGAAAGCGTGAGCTTCTTGAGGAAACAGGAGCCACAGCCGAGCAGTTTGAGTACCTCGGCGAGATTTATCCTATACCGGCATACACCACTGAGATAATTCACATGTATCTTGCCAGAGGACTTTCATTCGGAAGCCAGAACCTCGACGAGGACGAGTTCCTTGATGTTGTGAGAATTCCTTTTGAGGAAGCTCTCAGAATGGTTATGGACGGCGAAATAAAGGACTCAAAAACAATGATTATTATAATGAAAGCATGGCTTATGATAAACGGAGGAAAATAAATTGAACACCAGTATACTTGAAGGAAAGAAACACATTCATTTTATAGGAATCGGCGGTTCAGGAATGTATCCGCTCGCGCAGATTCTTCACGCAAAGGGCTATTATCTCACAGGCTCTGACAACAACGAAACTGAAACACTCGACGCTGTAAGAAAAATTGGTATCCCCGTATTTCTCGGACAGCGCGCTGAAAACATCGAAGGTGCTGATCTCATTGTTCACACTGCCGCAATCATGGCAGACAACCCGGAGCTTATCGCGTCAAAGGCAAGCGGTGTGCCGGTACTTGAAAGAAGCGAGCTTCTCGGCATCGTGACAAGCTGGTATGAAAATGCCATATGTGTTTCCGGAACACACGGCAAAACAACAACCACATCGATGATTACACAGATTCTCCATACCCAGAAGATTGATATATCCGCATTTATCGGCGGCAAGCTTCCGTGCATCGGAGGAAGCGGCAGGGCAGGCTCTTCTGACATCCTCGTCTGCGAGGCATGTGAGTTCGTTGACACATTTCTTAAGCTCTACCCTGACACTTCAGTTATTCTCAACATCGACGCAGACCACCTTGACTACTTCAAGACTCTCGACAACATCATTGCTTCATTCAGAAAATTTGCTGAGAAGACAACAAAGACTCTCATAGTAAATGCTGATGACGCAAATACAATGAAAGCCATCGACGGAATAAACAATAAAAACATTATTACATTCGGTTCATCTTCATCCTGCGACTACTATCCGGTAAATATTAAAAAGGCCGGAGGAGTACAGACAACCTACGAGCTTATGCATAAGGGCGAAAAGCTCTGTGATGTTACTCTGAACGTTCCGGGCACACACAACATCCTCAACTCAGTTGCCGCAGCAGCCGCAGCACACAGCGCCGGCGCGGAACCTGAGTTTATCTCAAAGGGCCTTGAGGAATTCGGAGGAGCAAAGAGAAGATTCGAGATTATCGGAAAGAAAAACGGCATCACAATAGCCGATGACTACGCTCACCATCCGGCAGAACTCACAGTAACACTCAACGCCGCTATGGAAATGGGATTCAACAGAGTATGGGCAGTATTCCAGCCTTTCACCTTCTCAAGAACCTCCCTTCTCCTCGACGACTTTGCAAAAGCTCTCTCAATCCCTGACAAAGCAGTCCTCACCAACATAATGGGTTCACGCGAAAAGAACACCATCGGCATCTACACCAAAGACCTCGCCGACAAAATCGACGGCTGCATCTACTTCGACACGGAAAAGAAAGCCGAACAGACAAACGAATGCAAACAGGCCGACTTCGACACAGTAACCGACTACCTCTGTCAGAACGCCCAGGACGGCGACCTGATCATCACCATGGGCTGCGGCGACGTATACAAAGTAGCCAAAGCAATATACGAAAAACTGAACTGACCCGCAAATGGATTCGAAGGCGACTGCAAAGCTCCGCGAAAGGTCCAGGGGCGACCGCAAAGCCCCTGGGCGAAGGGGTTCGGGGGCGACCGCAAAGCCAAGTCGGATCGTAGCCATGTCGTTCTGTGAG
>JAZUIH010000136.1:0-31793 GCA_045642145.1 Oscillospiraceae bacterium
GCTCTTTCACGTCGAAAATACTCGGCTGGCGACGGCCCGGGAAGATAGATAGACGCCGGCACAAATATGCGCCATTAGCTCAGTTGGTAGAGCAACTGACTCTTAATCAGTGGGTCCTGGGTTCGAGTCCCCGATGGCGCACTTAACCGAAAGGTTATAAAATGCGAGCGTGCTGGAATTGGCAGACAGGCACGTTTGAGGGGCGTGTGTCTTTGGCGTACGGGTTCAAGTCCCGTCGCTCGCATCAGAAAGCATCCTGTTTTACAGGATGCTTTTTTTTATACACTATATAAAACACTTAATATGAAAAAAATTTTATCTTCAATTACTATAATCTTGACGGAACAAGTAAAAAGTAGTACAATTATATAGATAAAAGAAATACTTTATTAAGGAGTTTTATAGAAATGGCTAAAAATTTTATCGTTGAAACATCAGCAAGACACGTACACGTAACACAGGAACACCTTGAAGTACTTTTCGGTAAGGGTGCAGCTCTTACTCACAAGAAGGATCTTTCACAGCCTGGACAGTTTGCATGTGAAGAAAGAGTAACAGTAGTAGGACCTAAGAAGGAACTCGCAAACGTTTCTATCCTCGGACCTGTACGTCCTTCAACACAGGTTGAGTTATCAGCTACAGACGCACGTTCAATCGGTATTGCAGCTCCAATCAGAGAATCAGGCGACGTAGCCGGTTCAGGTGCATGCAAGCTTGTTGGTCCTTGCGGCGAAGTGGAAATCAGCGAAGGTGTTATCGTTGCAAAGCGTCACATTCATCTTACTCCTGCAGATGCTGAAGAGCTTGAAGTAAAGGATAAGGATGTTGTATGGGTTAAGCTTGAAACTGAAGGCAGAAAGGCTATTCTCGGTGATGTAGTAGTTCGTGTATCTGACAAGTTTGCAAGAGCTATGCATATTGATACTGACGAAGCAAACGCAGTCTGTGCTTCAGGTGCTCTTATGGGCGAAATAGTTAAGCTCTGATTTTAAAACTTAACATTATCTAAAACATAGTGCAGGAAGTTTCGTTTTAAAAATTTCCTGCCTTAGTTTTATACGGACAGAGAAACTCCCTTAATAGTATTTCAACCGGACAGAAAGGAATAAAACATGAAAACAATCGGAATAATCGGCGCTATGCCGTCAGAACTTGCTGATATCAGAAATACACTTGCGGACAGTGAAGTAAAGCGTATTTCCGGATTTGATTTTTATATTAATAATGTGAACGGAAAAACAGTTATAAATGCATGCTGCGGTATAGCAAAGGTTAATGCAGCTCTCTGCACACAGGTGCTTATTGATAATTTCAGACCTGACGCAGTAATCAATGCAGGTATTGCCGGCGGAATGAATGACAGTGTAAAGGTTTGTGATATGGTTGTATCAACTGAGGTGCTCCCGCATGACCTTGATCTTCACTTCCTCAAGGATTATCCTCCTTACTGTGCAGTTTTCAGGGCTGATGAAAAGCTCATTGAAACTGCAGTGAAAATATGCGAAAAACAGGGCGTAAAGAGCTTTACGGGACGTATAGTTTCAGGTGAGGCATTTATTTCTGACAACAAAATCAAGAATGAAATCAGGGAACGACTTAATCCTTATGCTGTTGATATGGAAAGTGCTGCTGTCGGACACTGTGCATTTCTCAATGACATGCCTTACGTAAGTGTAAGATGCATATCGGATAATGCAGATGACGAGGGTGCAATGTCATTTGATGAGTTTGAAAAGATTGCTGCCAGAAGAGTTGCTGATGTGGTACTCGAGATGGTTGATGTTCTTTAATTGCAAAGGAGAATACTGGTATGAAAAGCGGAATTATAAAAAAGACCACCTCATATATCATGGGTATACCTATGAATGATCTTGATATAGATACACCACAGATGATATATGACAGAATAAAGGAATCAGAAGAATTTGAACTCGTTAAGGTTTCATTTGATGATAAAAACATGTGTCCTATGGTAACTGTAGGATACGGTGATATGGAATTTACTGTTGACCTGAAAATTGAACCTATCAGTGCAATCAGCCCTGATTTCATGTTCTGTCACATTATTCCTGATGAATGTCTTAAGAAAGTAAAGCAGGCTCAGATAGGACTCACAACCTCACTGACATTTAATGATGATATACTTGCATCACATCACTTCCAGCTTAAGCTGCTTAACTGTATCATTCCTGAATGTGCAGCTGTGGTTGACTTCAATACAAGAAGAATTTTCTCACCTGAATGGTTAAAGAAGACTGCAGTTTCTGCAGTTTCTCCGGGCCCTTCATATATTTATTCCATAAATGTAGCTCATGACCAGGCGTCATCAACTGAAGAAACAGACAGAGCATGGGTGTTTACACAGGGCCTTAACAGATGCGGATTTATGGAGCTTGAAGTGCTTAATGCAGACGAAAAGAACATTGATTTTTATGCAACTTCAATCAGCATTGCTTCAAACAAGGCTATCACGGAAAGAACATTCCCGGGTGAAATGGAACCGTTTAATATTGCTTCGCTTGAGGACGGAAAGAAACTCACTGTTTCATGGCGTTTCTGGAAGGGCGAGATGGATGTATTCCCGGACGGAATACTCGGCAAGGGCAAAAGAAGACCTGATGCCCAGAATCTCTTTAACGGAATTCTGTTCATTGGTCCGAATGACGGAAAATCAAAGAAGCTTGTAAGAGCAAATGAAGTTGTACCGTTCTCACTTGAAAAGGCTGTTATTGAGTATTCACCGGAGGAAACACAGCGAATAGCTGTTCTTGCGCAGGAAACACTTCCTCACTTTATAAAGGGATTTGTTGCGCCGAATGCAAAGGGTATAGTTAAGATAAGAACAGCTGCAGGAAATGCTGAGGACGGAACTCCGAATTATGAGTATGTTTGGGCTGAGGCTGACAATATAGATAACGGCAATATTTACTGTACAGCTGTTCACGGCACACTTTTCTCAGAGGAAATCACTCAGTCGGAAAAATTCCAGACAGAGCTTGACAATATTGCTGACTGGCTCCTTAATATGAACGGCACAAGAGTTGCGCCGGACAATGCATTTCTGATAAAGCTCTGATACGGCCGGGAACTGAATATTTTTTCACGTACTTTATGTTCAGCCTATTGAAATTTATCTGATTAAATGCTACAATGTATTATACCGATGTATTCAGGGGGAGTGAAAATACTTGAAACCAAAAGTGGATTCAATAACAAAGGCAGCATCGATTATCATTGCGTTAGGGGCAGATGTTTCATCGGAAATATTCAAATATCTGCGTGATGATGAAATAGAAGAATTATCTATACAGATTTCCAAGATGGATTCCATTACTCCGCAGCAGTCTCAGGAAATAATGAATGAGTTCTACGAACAGTGTATTACCCAGAAGGTTATTTCTGAGGGCGGTGAGTCCTATGCCAAGGATGTCCTTCTCAAGGCGTTCGGCAAGGAGAGAGCCGGAGAGGTTATGGAGAGAATTACGAAAAACGGACGACAGGCTGCTTTCGAATTTCTCAAGAAGGTTGACTACAAGACTATACTTATGATGATACAGAACGAGCATCCGCAGACAATTGCGCTTGTTCTTTCATATACTGCACCTGATGTTGCATCCAAGATACTTGCGGAGCTTCCTCCGAACCTTCAGGTAAGCGTATTTCAGCGTATAGCTAACCTTGACCGTACTTCACCGGAAGTAATCAAGGTAGTTGAAAACATTATGCTCAAGAAGCTTGGTTCAATGGCATCTGTTGATATGGTTGAAGTCGGCGGTATCAAGTACCTTGCAGAGGTAATGAACAATGTCGACATGAAGACGGAAAAATACATCTTCGACGAAATCAGCGGTACAACACCGGAGCTTGTTGAGGAAATCAGAAAGAGGATGTTCGTATTCGAGGATATCACACGTCTCGACAATATGGAAATTCAGGCGTTTATCAGAGAATGCGACACCAAGGACCTTACAATTGCGCTCAAGACAGCTTCACAGGAAATTTCCGATGCTATCTTCGGAAATATGTCACAGCGTCAGCAGGAAACAATCAAGACAGATATGCAGTATCTGCATAATATCCGTATGAGTGACGTCGAGGAAGCTCAGCAGAGGATTATTACTGTTATCCGTAAACTTGAGGAACAGGGTACGATTGTTATCTCCAAGGGCGAAAAGGACGCTATTATCGAATAAAACCCACAGTGAACTCCGGTATACTTCCGGAGTTCATTTTTACTGTTTACTGTAATATATTGTAAATGCATTAAATAAATGCGAAATGGTTCACTATAAAATTATTTTACTGCAGATACTTGACACGCACGGAAAAAAAGTATATAATAATAATGATATTGAAAATGCGGTGAAGGGAACAAAAGCCTGAATATCCTTTTCAGAGAAACTGTCATCTGGTGTGAGACAGTAAGGAGAAGCTGGTCATAACTCGTCCCTGAGCAGTCGGCTGAAAGTTTATACGATTAAGCTTGACCGGGATCTCCCGTTACAGAGAAACGTATTGAATGATGCGGATGAGCGGACTTTAAAAAGTCAATTAAGAGTGGTACCACGGAGAATAAGTTACTTCGTCTCTTTTATGTCGTAAGATATAAAAGAGATTTTTTTATACCCTTTTTTATGTAAATTCACCCATTCAATTAACAGTGATACAGTGAAGTAGTATTTTTTACTGTAATTTATGAGAAAGGAATTTCACCATGAAAAACGTTCAGAAGTATACCAGACAGTTTTTTGAAGCTCCTGAAACAGCAATGAAGTGGACAAAGAAGTCATATATTGACAAGGCACCGAAGTGGTGCAGCGTTGACCTTCGTGACGGTAATCAGGCACTTATTACACCTATGAGTCTTGAGGAAAAGCTCGAATTCTACAAGCTCCTTCTCAAAGTAGGATTTAAGGAAATCGAGATAGGCTTCCCGGCAGCATCTGAAACAGAGTATGAGTTCTGCCGTACACTCATCGAGAACAATATGATTCCTGATGATGTAACAATACAGGTTCTCACTCAGTCAAGAGAGCACATTATTGCAAAGACATTTGAAGCACTCAGAGGTGCAAAAAACGCAATTGTTCATCTCTACAACTCAACATCTGTTGCACAGAGAGAACAGGTTTTCAGAAAAGAAAAGAAGGAAATAATTGATCTGGCCGTATTTGGCGCCAGACTCTGCAATGAGTATAAGGCAAAGGCTGAGGGAAATATCCGTTTTGAATATTCTCCTGAGAGCTTTACAGGTACAGAACCTGAATTTGCCCTTGAGATATGCAATGCAGTGCTTGATGTATGGCAGCCGACTGCAGACTGCAAGGCTATAATCAATCTTCCTGTTACTGTATCACATTCAATGCCTCACGTATATGCAAATCAGGTTGAATATATGTGTGATAATCTCAGATACAGAGAAAACGTTGAGGTATCACTTCACCCGCACAACGACAGAGGCTGCGCTGTTGCCGATTCAGAAATGGGTCTTCTTGCAGGTGCGGACAGAGTTGAGGGTACACTTTTCGGTAACGGCGAGCGTACAGGTAACGTTGATATAATTACACTCGGTATGAATATGTTCTCACAGGGCGTTGATCCGGAACTTGATTTTTCAGATATCCCTGAGATTACAGAGGTATACGAAAAAGTTACAAGAATGAAGGTTTACGAAAGATCACCTTACAGCGGACAGCTTGTATTTGCTGCTTTCAGCGGTTCACATCAGGACGCTATTGCAAAGGGTATGAAATGGCGTGAGGAAAAGAACTGTGAACACTGGACTGTTCCTTATCTTCCGATTGACCCTTCAGATGTCGGACGTGTATATGAGGCAGATGTTATCCGAATCAACAGTCAGTCCGGAAAGGGCGGCATAGGATATCTTATGGAAACAAAGTATGGTATGAATCTTCCGCCGAAGATGCGCGAGACATTCGGCTATCAGGTAAAGAGCGTTTCAGACCATGCCCACAAGGAACTTATGCCTGAAGAGGTTTACGATATATTCATGAGTACTTATGTCAATGTTGAATCTCCGGTAAAAATTTCTGAGATTCACTACGTTCAGCGTGACGGCATAGAAGCCAGTGTTTCTGTGGAATACAAGGGCAAGACAGCTTCAGTAACCAATAACGGTAACGGCCGTCTTGATGCAGTAAGCAATGCACTCAAGTCATATCTTGATGTATCCTACACAATTGAAACATATACTGAACATGCTCTCGAAAGCAGTTCAGCATCCAAGGCTGTTGCCTATGTCGGAATAAAGAACAGTGAAGGAAAGCTCTTCTGGGGAACAGGTGTTGATACTGATATCGTTGTGGCTTCATCAAAGGCACTTTTAGGTGCAGTAAACAACATGATAAAAGCATAATACAGAACGGCAGAATTATTCCGGCGTTCACTGTAACAGCATATAATCTGCACTGGTCCGTATCAGACGGTTCAGTGCAGTATAATACAATAAAAAAAGAAAGCAGGTTGTAAAAATGGGAATGACAATGACTCAGAAAATACTGGCTGCGCACGCAGGTCTTGACAGCGTTGAAAGCGGGCAGCTCATTCTGGTTAATCTTGATCTTGTACTCGGAAATGACATAACTTCTCCGGTTGCTATCAGAGAATTCAGCAAACTGGGAAAGGAAAACGTATTTGACAGGGACAAAGTAACAATGGTTATGGACCACTTTGCTCCTAACAAGGACATCAAAGCTGCAGAGCAGTGCAAGATGTGCCGTGATTTCTGCGGTGAAAAATCAGTAACAAACTTCTACGATGTCGGTGAGATGGGTATCGAGCATGCGCTTCTTCCTGAAAAAGGACTTGTAGTTTCAGGCGATGCTGTAATAGGCGCGGACTCACACACATGTACATACGGTGCTCTCGGTGCATTCTCAACAGGTGTAGGTTCAACTGATATGGCATGCGGTATGGCAATCGGCAAGGCATGGTTCAAGGTACCTGAGGCTATTAAGTTTGTTCTTAAGGGCAGCTTTAAAAAGTATGTTTCAGGCAAGGACCTCATCCTTCACATAATCGGTATGATCGGCGTTGACGGCGCTCTCTACAAGTCTATGGAATTCACAGGTGAAGGCCTTAAGAACCTCTCAATGGATGACAGACTCTGTATTGCAAACATGGCAATTGAGGCCGGTGCAAAGAACGGTATCTTCGAAGTGGATGATGTTACACTTAAGTACGTTGCTGAGCACAGCACAAGAAAGCCTGTTATATACAAGGCGGATGACGATGCAAAGTATGAAAGAGTGATTGAAATTGATCTTTCAGAAGTAAAGTCAACTGTGGCATTCCCTCATCTTCCTGAAAATGCAAGAACATTTGATCAGATTGATGATGTAAGAATAGATCAGGTTGTTATCGGTTCATGTACAAACGGTCGTCTTGAGGACCTTGCAGCAGCTGCTGAAATTCTTAAGGGAAGAAAGGTTGCAAAGCACGTAAGAACAATCGTTATTCCTGCTACTCAGAAGATTTACCTTGAAGCTATGGAACTCGGATATCTTAAGACATTTATTGAAGCAGGCGCTGTTGTTTCAACACCTACATGCGGTCCTTGTCTCGGCGGTCATATGGGTATTCTTGCAAAGGGTGAGCGTTCAGTAGCAACTACAAACAGAAACTTTGTAGGAAGAATGGGACATCCTGTGTCAGAAGTTTATCTTGCAAGCCCTGCAGTTGCTGCTGCAAGTGCTGTTGCGGGCAGACTTGCTGATCCTGCAGTAATAATGGCTGACTGATAAGAAACGGAGGATTTGCTATGAAATATGAAGGTACAGTTATCAAGTACGGTGACAACGTTGACACAGACGTTATCATTCCTGCAAGATATCTTAATACAATAGACAAGAAGGAACTGGCTTCACACTGCATGGAGGACCTTGACACAACATTTGTAAGCCGTGTCAAGGCTGGTGATATCATGGTTGCAGGCCAGAATTTCGGATGCGGTTCTTCAAGAGAACACGCACCTATCGCAATCAAGGAAAGCGGTATCTCAATCGTTATTGCGAAGAGCTTTGCAAGAATTTTCTACAGAAACTCAATCAATATCGGTCTTGGTATCGTTGAATGTCCTGAAGCAGCTGAGGAAATCTCAGAAGGCGATGTAGTTGAAGCTGATATGGACAACGGCATTATTTATAACAGAACAACAGGAAAGCAGTACAGCACAGCACCTTTCCCTGAATTTGTTCAGAAGATTATCGAGAACGGCGGACTTATCCAGTCAATCGCTGACGGCGTAATCAAATAAGGAGGAAATTCCGTATGAATTATAATATCGCATTACTCAGAGGCGACGGAATCGGCCCTGAGATAGTTGACAGTGCAGTTGAAGTACTTAAGAAAATCGGTGACAAGTTCGGTCATACTTTTAATTTTACACCATACCTTATCGGCGGCTGCGCAATTGACGCAACAGGTGAGCCTCTTCCAAAGGAAACTGTTGAAGGCTGTCTTGCAAGTGACAGTGTTCTTCTCGGCGCTGTAGGCGGTCCGAAGTGGGATTCACTTCCGGGCGAAAAGAGACCTGAAAAGGCTCTTCTTGGTATAAGAGCTGCTCTTGAGCTCTTTACAAATCTTCGCCCTGCAAAGCTTTACCCTGCACTTAAGGATTCTTCACCTCTCCGTGCGGATATCGTTGCAAAGGGCTTCGACCTTATGATTGTACGTGAGCTTACAGGTGGTATCTACTTCGGCGAAAGAGGAAAGCGCGAAGGAAAGTACGGCGAGGAAGCTTATGATACAGAAAGCTACAGCCGTATGGAAATCGAAAGAATCGGTAAGGTTGCTTTTGAAACAGCAATGAAGAGAAACAAAAAGCTTATCAGTATTGACAAGGCAAATGTTCTTGAAACATCACGTCTCTGGAGATCAATCATGCACGACATGTCAAAGGAATATCCTGAGGTTGAATACTCAGATATGCTCGTTGACAATGCAGCTATGCAGCTTGTTAAGAATCCTGCTCAGTTCGATGTTGTAGTAACATCAAACATGTTTGGTGATATTCTTTCAGACGAAGCTTCACAGATCACAGGTTCTATCGGTATGCTCGCTTCTGCTTCACTCGGCAGCACAAAGCGCGGCATGTATGAGCCTATTCACGGTTCAGCACCTGATATTGCCGGACAGAACAAGGCAAATCCTATTGCAACAATTCTCTCATCAGCAATGATGCTTCGCTATTCATTTGATCTTTCAGCAGAAGCCGACTGCATCGAAAAGGCAGTTGACGCTGTACTTGAAAAGGGATACAGAACTGCAGACCTTCTCGGAGGAAGCGAAGAGAAGCCTCTCACATGCACAGAGATGACAGCAAAGATTCTTGAGATGATCTGATAACCTTAAAGTTTAAAGAAGTATATGAAACCGGCTGTATAAAACAGCCTTGATAAAAAAATAATCAGCACATCAAAGTCGTATTTACGAAACTTTGATGTGCTGATTTCTTTGTACACGGGACTTTCAGCATCCCGTTTTTCTGTTCCTGCTGCCCTGCACATACTATGCCGGCAGCAGCCTGTGGTGTGCCTGTTTTATTGCCTTGCACATCTGAGTTCAGGGTTTATAAAACTGATATGATTCAGTACCTCATGAGTTCCATCTGTACAGCATACATGGCCTTCCGCCGGTTTCATAGTTCATTCTGCTTGCAACACTGCATTTGTCTATAAGATAGTTCATATATCTTCGTACTGTTACTACTGACATACCGGTTTCTTCGGCAATTTCCTCGCCTGTAAATTCTTTTTCATTGTTTTCCTTCATAAAGCCGCATATTCTTGTAAGGGTCTGTTCCTGAATACCCTTCGGGAGGTTTTCAGCAGGTCTGTTTACTCTGAGACTGTTTTCGAGAAGAGCATCGATATGATGCTGTCTGAAGGCGCTGATATCATGAAAGGCATCCTGTCTGTTTATGAAGGTTTCAAGGGCCTGCTGAAACCTTGAATTGCAGAAAGGCTTGACAAGATAGTCAACTATGCCAAGTCTCAGTGCTTCTTCAACTGCGGCGCTGTCGTTGGCTGCTGTAACCATTATCACTGAAACTGGAATTTCCTTCTCACGTATGGTTCTGAGAAGAGTAAGTCCGTTCATATGCGGCATATACTGGTCGAGGATAACAAGATGAACTGTATTTGAGAGCAGATATTCAAGAGCCGATTTCCCGTCACGGCAGATTTCACACACATGAAAATGAACGTTCCGGCTGACGTACTGTCTGTTTATCATTGCTACCATCGGGTCGTCTTCAACTATCAGTACTTCGTACATTTTTTAATACCTCCTCAGTCAGTGAGCGTAACTGTAAATGATGTTCCGGCACCGAGTTCGGATTCCACGCTTATAGTGCCGTTGTGCTTTTTTATAAGCTCATTTACTATATACAGTCCGCTGCCGTGTCCTTCGCCCTTGGTGGTCACACCGTTTAAAAATACATTTTCCTTTATTTCATCTGTCATGCCTGTGCCGGTGTCGTCAACGTTAATTATCATGGCATGAGGCTGGGTGAATATGCCCACTGTAAGCTGTTTCGGAGTGCTGTCGGATTCGTTGAGGGCATCAAGTGCATTTTCAATAAGATTGCCTGTAATTGTTACCAGATCACCTGACGGCAGTGAGATATCATCACGGTACAGATGACTTTCCTTTTCAATGATAAAGTTTACGTTGAGCTCAGCACAGCGTGAATACTTTCCGATAAGCAGCGCACATACATTCGGGTCTTCGATGTTTTTCATTATACGGTGGATAAATGACTGCTGTATGGAAGTAAGGTTGGTGATATATTCGCATGCTTCCGTTGTTTTCCCCATCTGAATAAGTCCGAGAATAACATGAAGCTTGTTGGTAAAATCATGGTTATTGGCACGCATCGATTCAACAAGAAAGCGTACTCCGGAAAGATCATCAGCTATTCTGGTCAGCTCGGTTTTGTCTCTGAGAATGCAGATAAGCCCTTCTGTTTTTCCGTTTTCAAAAACCGGAATCTTGTCCGCAATAATATCAGAATTTTTTATAAAGTGCAGAGGAACATGCAGGCTCTTAATCCCGGAGGCAATTGTTGTTCTGAAATCAATTCCGTCAGAAATGTCCGTCTGTCCTTCAAGCATTTCAGCTGCGGAGCTGTTCATATATGTGATACTGCCGCTGCTGTCAGCAGCGACAATGCCTTCCTCAAGGGAATCGAGGATACTGTCGCGGATAATGAACATGGTGCTGAAGGTGTCAGGTTCATATCCGAGCAGTTTCTGCTTTATTCTCTTTGAAAGCATATATGAAAGCAGTACTGCAAATACGATTATACCGGATACACAGACGAGATGTACCAGAACCGTGCTGAGAACAATACGGTTAATACTTGTATTCAGCATTACAGCAATTACAAAACCGGCATACTGTCCGTTTTCATCATACACAGGAGCATAGGCTCTTCTCTGTGAGCCTGAAGGACCGGTGCTGCTTTCCACATAGGCTGAGCAGTCATGTTCACTGAAATCCGGGATAGTGCCGTCGTAAACTGTACCGGTGAGCTGTTTCCCCGAGTGATAGTTTCTTATGTTTTCAGCGTCAATCAGTGATATGACGTCTATATTGCTCATGGAGTGCTTTACGGCATCAAGATAGCTGCAGGTAAGTTCCGAGGCTGCGGTGCCGGTATTTTTCAGTTCTTCAGTTATAATGGATGACTGCGATATGGCTCCGGCTGCATTTTTCAGGTTTTCATCAAGATTTTTTCTCTCGGTCTGAACATTTACAATGATACTGGTGCCTGCTATAAGAACGGTCATGAAGGAAACGAGAATCATGAGCGTTGTGAATATTTCAAGTTGTATTTTTTTCTGCGGTCGGTTTTTCAAAACTTTTTTAACTTCCTTTCGCCGGGGTTATGGGTTAAGTATATCATATTAAAATGCTTTTGAAAATGCTTTTGAAAGTAAAAAAAATATGTCCCCGGCATAATCAGTTTTCAATATTTTCGAATGATTGTTATTATCTCCGGACAGGAGTATCATAAGAGTATGGAAAAAATCAAACGGAGGAATGATAACAATGGAAACTTTTGCGAGCGTAATGGAAATGATGATGGTGCTTCTGTTCGGCATATCCTGGCCGCTGAATATTATCAAGGCCTGGAAATCAAGAAGTGCAAAGGGAACGAGCGTTCTGTTCTACTCGTTTATCTGGCTTGGCTACATTTTTGCACTTGCAGGAAAATTTGCACTTATTAAAAACAATGCACCGGCACCGTGGTATGAGACAGTTCACTGGTATGTAATGTTCTTCTATTTTGTAAACATTGCGATGGTGACACTGGGAATAGTAATATACTTCAGAAACAGAGTAATTGATTCAAGAAACAGCAAAATGCAGAGCAAATCATCTCACCGTGCTGACAAGGAGGTAGCAGTATGAACGAATATAAAAACGAACTTGATTATTACAGAGGACTAAACAGGGTTGCAGAACGCGGCGGAGTAGTGTTCTTCGGCTCAACTTTCGCAAGAAACATACCTGTTGCAGAGCTCGGACAGTCGCTCGGACTTGACTGTACTATATGCAACCGCAGCTTCACTGATCTGTCAGTTTTTGATGCGGCTGAGGTTATAGGAGATGCTGTACTTGCTCTCGAGCCTAAGAAGATTATAATGCAGCTTGGCGAAACAGATACTGAAAGGGGATTCAGATCAGCAGAGCAGATTGCTGCAGAATATGAATCACTTGTGAACTCTGTAAAAAAACATGACAGAAAAATAAAAATTGTCATTGCTTCAGTTTGCTCATCAGATCCGGAATGCCAGAGACTTAACAGACTGCTCGGAGAGCTTGCTGAGAGGTGCGGTGTTCAGTATGCTGATATCTGTCAGGCAGAAAAAAATGAAATGCCTGCGGTAAAAGCTTTTTCAATGCTTAAATTCTTTATAAGAGACAGACTCTCGTTCTATGATATCATGAATCATGTGAATGCATAGATTAATCTTATTTTTTGAAAACACTGACTAATTCAGTGCTTTATCAACTGAAATCTTCTGATATACATACAAAGGAAAGCCCGGACTTCACAGATGAAGACCGGGTTTTCCGCATATTTATACATATCCGATAACAGATGATACAAGGATGATTACCATGCATACAGGAACGATGAATTTAATCATTATACTGTAAAGAAGCTTTGATTTGAACCTGCCTGAGGATTCAACCTCGTCTGCTATGCACTGAGGCTTTACAACAAAACCAACAAGAAGTGCGGTAATAAGTGCAACTACAGGCATCATTATGTTATTGCTTATGAAGTCGCAGAAATCGAGAATTGAGTATTTTCCGAAAAATACAACATCTGAAAGAACTCCGAAGCCAAGTGAGGAAGGGATAGCTATGGCAAAGGAAAAGCATGTAACTATAAGACTTGCATGAAGTCTTCTGATTCTGAATCTGTCAATTACCATTGATACTATGGTTTCCATAAGTGAAATAGCAGATGTCAGGGCAGCAAAAAGTACAAGCAGGAAAAATACAAGTCCGAAAATATGTCCGCCCTTCATTGAGTCAAAAACATTCGGAAGTGTGATGAACATAAGAGTAGGGCCTGCCTGGAGTTTTTCAGGATCACCGCCTGAAAAAGCGAATACAGCCGGGATAATCATCATACCTGAGAGAAAAGCAATAGCTGTGTCAAAAATCTCTATGTTTCTGACCGATTTCTCAAGGTCATCTTCCTTTCGCATGTACGAGCCGTATGTAATCATGATGCCCATGGCAAGTGACATTGAGTAGAAGAGCTGTCCCATGGCGGCAACAAGTGTTTTGACTGAAAACTCTGAAAAGTTTGGCTTTATGTAGTACACAAGGCCATCTACAGCGCCGTCAAGTGTGAGACTGTAAACAGCAGTTCCGAGTGACATGACTATAAGAACAGGCATCATAACCTTGCTGACCTTTTCGATTCCCTTCTGAACGCCGAGGATTACAACAAGCGAAGTAATCAGCAGAAAAACCGCAAGACAGACTATAGGTTCAGCCGTACTTCCTATAAATGCACTGAAAAATCCGTCTGCTGTTGCAGCATGTCCCTGATTTGTCGCATAAACCTGAAGGAACTTTACGACCCATCCTCCGATTACACAGTAGTACGGGAAGATTATTACCGGAACAGCGGCAGCAAGGAGTCCGAGAAAGGAAAACTTACTGTGAATAAGTTTGTAAGCCTCTATAGGGCTTTTTCCGGTTTTACGTCCTATGGCGGTTTCTGTAATCATAAGAGAGAATCCGAAGGTTACAGCAAGTATCAGATACACGAGAAGAAATATTCCGCCTCCGTGTTTTGCTGCAAGGTACGGAAAACGCCATATATTTCCGAGTCCGACAGCTGAGCCGGCTGCAGCCAGTACAAATCCTATGCGGCTTGAAAAGCCACTCTTTTTTTCCATTGGTAGACCTCATTTCATAATAATTTCAGTGAACAAAAAACACACAGTATCAGTACACCGGGCGGTTTCACTTAACTGCTGATTTTATATATTTTGTTCGCTTTAAGCCGTATGCCGTAATCATCTGAACAGATTTGTGAAATGCACGGCAATAATAATAAATTTATTATAGCATGTTACGAACGATATGGCAAATGAAAAATATGCTGTAAATGCATAAAAAGTTTTTTCGCAGTATCGGATGAGCAGGTGAATACAATTATTACTTTTAACGCACGTCAAATTTGTTTTGACATTCACTTTAACATCTGCTAAAATAATATATATAGTAAAACACTGATCTGATTATCCGTCGGTGTTAAGCCACTGTTTGTTAATGATAAGGGAATGGAAAAATGAATTACAGAACAGCAAAACTGGCAGCGGTGCTGTCAGCATTCAGCATTTTTATCGCGGGGACGTGCTGTGTTTCTGCTGCGGAGAAGCCGGCGGACCTGTCTGCGAAGTCTCTGACTGAACTGGACTCCATGAAGATAAAAAACAATCTTCGTCTTGAGGAACTCCAGAAAAGTATTGAGAAACTGAAAAAACAGCTTGAAAGCTCAACCAAAACTGAAACGTCAAAAAAAGAATACCGCGACAGGCTGAATGAAAAAATAACTCTGCAGAATCAGAATCTTGAACTGGTTGTAAGACAGATAAATATGCTTGAGACTGAAGTTCAGAATACGGGGGATATGATTGCGGATATTGAAAGTGAGATGTCCGGATACAGAGAAGAAGCAGATGAGACTCTTAAGCTTTACAAGCAGCGCATCCGTGCAGCGTATATGTCCGGAAACGATAATCTTGCATCCGTACTTAAGGGGTCAACGAGTTTTTTTGATATCCTTACCAGGTCTGAGTTAGTGGCAAGGGTAGCGCAGAGAGACAGTGAGCTCCTTGATTCACTGGAGGGAAAGCTGGAAAAGCTCAGCGAATTTGATGACCAGCTAAGATTTAAGAATGAAATTATCACTGCTAATCTTGATGATGCGGCAGTCAGACGCGCGGAGCTTGACAGCCAGATAGAACTTCTTAAGTCTGATTTTTCTGAAGTACAGAGTGAACTCGATAAGATATCGGGTGATAAAATAAATTTTAAAAAGGACTATGATGCAGCAGCTGCTGCCGTTGAGGAAAAGAAAAAAGAGCAGGAGAAAATAACCGAGGCAATAAAAAAGGAGCAGCAGCGCGTAAAGGAAGAGATGGAACGCCTCGAGGAGCAGGCAAAAAAAGAGGGAAGAAAGCCGGTAAACAATACGTCTTTTGGCGGAAGCAGACCATCTGAACAGATAAACGTTCCGGTTTCATCGGACAGTATGCTCTGGCCGGTACCTGGCTATACGAGCCATTCAAGCTTTTACGGATACAGAGAGTTTGACAACAGCGACCACAAGGCGATAGATATACAGGGTAATCCCGGAGATACAATAGAGTTTGCAAAGATCTATGCTGCAGAGAGCGGAAAGGTAGTTACTGCAACAAACTACTGTACTCATTATCAGGGAAAGAACTACAGCTGCGGATGCGGCGGAGGATACGGTAATTACATTGTACTCCAGCACAGTGACGGTGTATATCAGACTGTTTATGCACACTGCTATACCATATACGTGTCTGAGGGTGATTATGTCCGCAAGGGACAGCTTATAGGACTTGTCGGTTCAACTGGTTACTCCACGGGTCCTCATCTTCACTTCGAAGTCAGAAAAGACGGTGTAAAAACAAATCCGGACAGCTATACGTACATAAATTACGGCTGATTGCAGGCTATTGACTTTTTCTGATAAATAAAGTATAATGAAAAAGTTACTGCGGTACGCAGAATACTAAAGTTACAGGAGCGAATTAATCAATGGAAAAGTTATCACTTGACAGAGATATGTACAGAAGAATCAAGTCAATGAATCGTGAATCAATGCAGGCTACAATGCAGAATGTTTATGACAGCGGCTGGAATGATGCACTTTCAGGCAGTTCATCTGATAATGCTGCACCGGCGGAAGGAAAAGCTTCACTTGATCTTGAAAAACTTCGCGCTGAATTATCAGGTATAAGCGGTGTAGGCGCCAAGAGACTTGACGAGATTATGGAAGTTATAAAGAAGTTTGCAGAATGATTTCTGCAAAGTAGTATACCAGTTTTATAAGACGTTCCGGATATAATCCGGGACGTTTTTTGTATCGTCCGAAATTGTACTATATGGATAATGTATTCAGAAAATGCCACTTTGTCAGTTTATTGGAGAAAGTGCGCAAAAAATTCATGTGATTTTTTACATGCAGACATGTTGTAATTATGCACATTAAATGCTATAATAAATACAGGAAATTTGATTATCATGTCAGTTTGTTACTGATATGCGGGGGTAATCAGCGGGTATTTTTATGATATTAATCGGGGGATGATGAAATGAGTTTATTTGGCAAGAAAAAATGTTGTGCATGCGGGGAAAATATCACTTCAATCTACAAAAAGAAACTGCCTTGCGGAGTTCTTTGCGAAAAGTGCAGCCGGAAGCTTTCACCAATTGTAAAGAGCATCAGGTTCACTGATACCGAAATTCTTCGCAGTCACCTTCAGTACCGTGAGGAGAATGCAGCACTTCTTGAGATGTTCCAGATTACACGTATAATCGGTGAAAAGGAACGACTTGTTATCGATGACAAAAACAAGCTGTTTATACTTTCAGACCGTGACAAGTGGTCAAAGAGACAGCCTGATGTTATTCGTTTTGATCAGGTAACAGGTTTTGACGAGTATATTGAAGCAATTGAGTCATGTGACTATTATGAGAGTTCGGAGGGAATAGAAAATTCAGTTCCGGACGGATATGTAAATTATAATTTCAGTTTTATTCTCACTGTGGATTCACCTTGGTTTGACGTTATAACACTTCAGATTAACAGAGACGAGCTGATTACAGATGATATCAGCAGCCGTGAGTACAGGGAGTACAAAAGAATTCTTGATGAGGTTAAGGAGACCTTCAGACCTTACTACAGATCAGCAAGAAAAATAGGATAAATTCAAACGGCCTGTCAGTTACTGACAGGCCGTTTCCGGTTATGCAGTAAACGCATTTAATGCGTCTGCGATATATATGATTTATCTGAGAACAAATTCAGCTGATATTTCCTCATCAAATGAGACCCTGTATGTGCCGGGTGAGAGTGTTCCGTATGCATTCAGGTCAAGTACATGGGAAAAAACCTGCATGTCATTGATGCTGTATTCGGCTGATGATATGCTGTAGTCGGTCAGTCGTTCGTTTTTTTCCCAGCTGTCACCTGAACTTATCTCAAGTGTAAAGTCTGTAGAGTATTCTTTTGTCTGAGAGGTGTGATTGGTTACATAAACAGTCAGATACCCGTCTTCGTAGAATTCTGTACGAAGATCAAGGTTACTGTCTGCAAAAACAGGACTGTTCTGTTCATTTTTTTCAAGTGTAAGTCTGCTGTTTGAATTTGATGCATAGCTTAAGAGACAGTCTTTTATTTTCAGTAGGTTTGATTTCTGATTTTCATTAAGGTTCTGTGAGTCAGCATACAGTACAGAATCATCGCTGTATCTTACGAGAAGTGTTGAAACATCATATTCATCAAAGTTTTCCGGTTCGGTCAGCGGTCTGGAGTTTCCGGATTTAAAACCGTACAGGTCTATAAGCTGTTTTGTGACATTAAGAGCTTCCGGTGCCGATGAAAAATGCTTTACGACATCTTCTGAATATTCCGAGTCAGATGAGTGAATACTTATCTCTGAGCTTTTTCCGTCATCTGATGCACGCAGGTCAATTGAATAGTGACCGCCTCTTACGTCTCCAATCTCAGTATATGTGCAGGAAACTATATCTGACTGAGTTTTTTCTGCCATATAGTGACCTGAATCAAAACGGTTCATAACCGTAACAGCTGAAAGCATCAGGATAAAAAGTACGGACAGAACGGTAATTCTTCCGGTAAGATCCTTGTTCATGCGATTCTTCCTTTCATGGACTATTATTCTGTAGTAAGCATAACTTTTTTCTTGCGTTCACTATATATTAACATGAAATGTGTTTTTTTTCAAGTGTCAGGAAGATGAAAATTGTCGGGACGTCAAAATTCTTTACAACAGCAGTTATTTGTGTTAAAATAGAGAATGTGATATTCTATCCTACAGCAGAATAATTCTTTTTTGAATTTCACTGTAAATCAGGGGGGAAACTGATGAAATTACTGAAAAAACTGGCTCCGGTATATGCAGGATTTCTTGCAGCGGTTCTTGTAATCTACTCAAAACCGGGGCTGCATCTTATTAACGGAAATCCACTGAGAACAGCGGCAGGAATAGTAATAATGCTTTTGCTTATCGGGCTTGTTATTTTTCTGACGTTCAGCATTTTGAAGCGGGATCAGATTGAAAATCTTCCGGTTATTGAAACAACCGCAGAGGTAAATGAAGAGGACAGACTTGAGGATTTTACAAAGTTTTACGGACTTCTGAAAACACGAAATCTCGGACCGTTTGAAAGTAAAAAGGAAGATTTTTTCAATATCTGCGTGAGTATGCAGAAGAAAAATGCAAATCTTCAGAAGCTTCTCAGAGATTCATTTTCAACTGAGGACCTGACATATAATACTTACACAAAAACAATGAATGAGGTTATGAAAATATTTAACAATAACCTTAACGGCATAAAAAAACGTCTCGAGGTTTTTGACTACAAGGAATGGAAAGACAACGAATCGGATGAACATGCCGCTGCATATATTTCCGAAGTTGAAAATCTGTATGAAAAAAACTATGTTGTTATTGATCACATAGACGACCTTCTGCATGAGCTTGTGCTCCTTGATGATATTTCGGATGTACCGCTTGAGAAGGTAAACAGGCTTATTGAGCAGACCCAGAACTATAAAAAAATTAAAGAGGAGCAGTGGTAATTATGAAAAACAAAGCAGCGATTATAGCAGCCTGTGCTGTTATATGCGTAATAGGAGCAATACTTGGTATTGTTCTCAGTGTTACAGGCAACGACGGCGCTGAACCGGGAAATCCGGATGCAGGAAATTCAGGAACTGCTGAAATCAGTGAGGAGAGAGCGGTTGAGATTCTGAAAAAGGCAGCAGGACGTGTTGACGTTACTCAGAATCACGCTGAAAAGGGTATAGTTTCCTATGACTCAGTATCATCAAAGGAAGAGCTTCCTGATATCGATTCATCCTATCCGCTTGTAGTAAATCCTGTAAACAAGGATATTGTAGCAGAGATATTCTGTTCACCTGAAAAGGCGGGAACAGGTACTGACGGCTGGCTCAGAGAGCTTGCAGAGAGCTTCAACGACAGCAATAAGCAGATAAACGGCAGATCAGCAGGTATTGCTGTCCGTTCAGTTTCTTCAGGTACACAGATTGACTATATTGAGTCAGGGGTTTATGTACCGGAGGCATTTACACCTTCTGCTTCAATGTGGGCTGATATGTTAAAGTTCAGCGGTACAGACATAGAGACGGTTTCTGAAAGAATGGTCGGAAATGTTGCCGGAGTGCTCATTGACAAACAGACCTACAAAATACTTGAGGGTGAGTACGGAACAGTTGATATCCAGACAATTATTACTGCAACTGAAGAAGGAAAAATTACGGCCGGATACACAAATCCTTTCTCAAGTACCTCAGGACTTAACTTCCTTGCCTCAACACTTTACAGCTATGACAGCAAAGATCCGTTAAGTGCGGATGCAGTTGCAGGCTTCAACAAGTTCCAGAACAACGTTCCGTTTGTAGCCTACAATACACTTCAGATGAGAGACGCTGCATCAAACAACACATTTACAAGTTTTATTCTTGAATATCAGGGATACTACAACAACCTTGATCTCAGAAACAACTATGAATTTCTCCCGTACGGAATCAGACATGACAATCCGCTTTATGCTATAAAGGGAATATCAGACGAGAAGATGGAACTTGTCAGAGAGTTCAGTGCATACTGTTCAACTGATGAGGCAAAAAAACGTTCAACAGAATACGGCTTCAATCAGCTTGACAGCTACAGGGACAGTATTCCTGCAACAGACGGCCTTACATGGACACAGATGCAGAAGGTATGGAAGAAAAACAAGAACACGGCAAGACCTATTGCTGCTGTATTTGTACTTGATACATCAGGTTCAATGTCAGGAGAACCTATGAATGCTCTCAAGAGCTCGCTTCAGAACAGTATCAGATATATCAACGCAACAAACTATGTCGGTGTTGTAAGCTATTCATCAGACGTCAACGTTGATCTGCCGATTGGTCTTTTTGATATCAACCAGCAGTCATATTTCCAGGGCGCTGTTGATCAGCTTCATGCTTCAGGAAGCACATCCACATACTCTGCGGTTGCACAGGCAGCTGTTATGCTTGATGAATTTATGAAGACAACTCCTAATGTCCAGCCTATGATATTCCTTCTCAGTGACGGTGAGCAGAACGAAGGCGCAAGCCTCAGCACTATTACACCTGCTGTAAGAAGACTTAAGGTTCCTATATATACAATTGGCTATAACGCAGACCTTGAGGAGCTTAAGAAGGTATCTGCTCTCAATGAGGCTGCAAGTATTGACGCTGACAGTGATGACGTAGTATATCAGCTCAGAAACCTCTTCAACGCAAACCTCTGATCACAGGAGATTCTATGTATTCACAGAAAATGAAAGACGCCGTATCTTCGGCCCAGAGCTGCATAGATATGTGCTGCGGTTCACGGAATGTTGCAGTGCAGTCAGCTGAGTATATATCAGCTTTTTCAAAGTTTCTTGCAGTTCTTGATCCGTCGGATATAGATTTTCTCAGGAACGGATTTCTGATGAAACTGCGCATAAAAAACTACTGGAAACTGTTTTCCGAGCATTATCCGAAAGCAGTTGCGATAATTGATAAACTCAGGCAGAACAGAATTATTGCTGAAAACACGCTCATGACTCTCAGAAGTGAACAGGAGAGATATGAAAAGGTTCTTGAAGAGTTTATCGCTGAAGAACCGGCTGAAACGGATATTGAATATCTGAATCAGAGGACTGTTGCCTTAAATCTGAAAAGTATTCTTATGAATACAGTTTCAGAATATGAGGTTCTTGCCGAAAGACTCAGGACAATCAGCGGAACAGCTGCAGATGTGTTCAGAAATGCTGTTCTTATAGCCAGAACCAATTATCAGATAAATATCGTAAGTGAACAGTCAGCCGGATTGACCGGTACAGCAGATATTTTCAGTTATAAGTCGGATTACAGTAGACTGTACGGCATGTGCAGATAATACCTTATACCAGGATACCAGAAAGATAAAGCCGGTGAATCCATATGGATTCACCTACTAAAATTTTTCTGCCTTAACAATTTTGTTGCCTTTTCTTGTGGTACCGCTTATACACCGGAATATAAATTTTCCGTAACCGCGTACTGAAATTCTGTCGTCTTCCTTAAGCATATAGCTGCTGTTTTCGCAGCATCTTCCGCCTACGAAAATTCGTTTTTCCCTGAACAGCTCCGAGCATACGCTTCTGGATATGCGGAATACCTTTGATATAACTCCGTCGATTCGTTCCGATGAAACCTGTACTTCGATTTCCTCGTGTTTATCTGAATCTGATTCAGGAAGGCTGTCAGTTACAGTGCATGATACTACAGTATGCCGTACTCTGGTTATTTCACTGCATATATATCCGGCCATTTTTTCAGTACAGAACACATATGCTGATTTTTCATCAACCACTATGTCACCGATTTCCGAGCGTTTTATTCCGAGATTCATAAGACAGCCCAGAAAATCGCGGTGAGTCAGTGCTTCGGCAAATTTTTTTGACAGGGGCTCGATGAGGATGCATTTTATAGGGAAGTCTTCAGTATACCCGAAGTCATCCGGATTTCCGAATCTTATCATTACTCTGTCAGCGTTTTCCCTTCCTCCTGATATGGTATAGTCAGAAGGGGAGAGGTGCCTGATTTCGTAGAATTCAGAGAGCTCGGCTTCTGTGAGAAACGGTGTAAATGTGTAATGGTTTCCCTTGTACGACTGTTCTGCAAGGTCTTCAAACCTTTTTTTAGTGTATTCTTCTTTCATTTTTCTCTGATCTCCCAGTAATATTTTCTTTTGGCTTCGGGAAAGTCATCCATGACACCGTGTTCAGGGTCATAAAATGTTCCGCTGCAGTACAGTGACCAGTGCCAGCATCGCGGGGTTTCAAGGCTGAGCATGCAGAGCGGGGGAAGCTCAGACTTATCAGATACCTCTCTGCGCTCATCCGAGCAGAAGAAACCGTGTGAGCGGATAGTTTCCTTCATTTCCTTAAGTGTGGTTTCTCTTTCATTTTCAAGAAGTGAGCATATTTCTCCGGCAGTTTTTCCTGTAAGCATAGCGAGTACTGCCTGGCCGCACTGCAGATCAGTGGGTTCGTGTATATATTTGATATTCATCTGTTACCTCATGCCGGACTTATGCAGAAAAAATGAGCTGTATTATAAATATAATACAGCTCGTTTTTCGGTAATCCGGAAATAATCTTAAATTAAGTATTGCCTTCTGACTGTGTCCTGAAGGAATCCTCCCAGTCATCAAAACGTTTCATAACCTCTGCGTAAGTATCCTTGGTAATACCAGGCATATCATCATCCTTAAGATGAAGTGTTTTTGCTGCCTGACCGAATCCTTTGGTTACTGCATCACGCATAAGTGCAATCTTTTCGGGATTGTCACCTGCAAGAGCCTTAGCCATGTCCATGATTCTTGTGGATACTGAATCGACAGAGTAGAAACCGCCTTCTGAAATAGATTCCTTAGCTGCTTTGATATCATCTTCAGTGAAGTGAAGAGTGATGTTTTTGGTAATATCCCCGACTGAAAGAAATTCAGAATTGCTCTGTGACTGAAACATCTTTTCAATCATAGAAACAAATGCCTGGGTTCTCTGGTCTTCAAGTTCCTCAATCGTTTTGGTGATTGATTCCTTGGAGTAGATACCTGTATCAGCAGGATTTACCGTTTGCTGTCTGGTAAACGAGTCCTTAATCTGAACGGAAGCCAGACCATTTTCCTTAGCGGAAGTGTCCGATGAAGCTGTCTTTGATGCAGACTGCTTTTTTACTCCCTTTACGTCAGACTTGGGATAATAAGAATTAATCCTTGCAGTATCGTTTATTTCCATGGATTTCCCTCCCCGTCATATAGTGCACTCCGTTGCGCCATTTGAAATGTAAAAATATAATAGATATATCATACACTATATAATTCGGCAGAAAGAAAATGGATTAAATAGTGAAATCTCCACAAAATAATTGCTGACATTTGTGGAGATTGAATAAGCTTGTTATTTTTTATGAGGCGGATTTGATTTTGTATCGAGGATAGCTCTTATAATCGGCTGATTAATGTCGACGTAGTTGTTTGATTCAATCAGTTCCTTAACCTCTGACGGTTTTTTGAAAACATACTCAGGCTTTACGTTGTTAAGAACGTGAAGCATAATAGTCTGTCTGCATTTTTCACAGTTGCAGCACTTAAACATTGCAATCATGTTTGTGAGTTTTGAATACAGCACTTCTTCAGTTATATTGATATACCGTGCCTTGTCCTCGTCGATAACAGGTTTCTGAACAGCCTGCTGTGGCTGCTGTGAAGGATACATACGGAACGGATCCTGCTGGTACATCTGCTGGGCTGACTGCTGAGGCGGCGCCTGCTGATACTGATTATATCCCTGCTGCTGGCCGTATTCATTTTCTGAAGGATACGGGTATCTCTGCGTCTGTGCCTGAGGCTGTGAATCCGGTACGAGCGGTCGGTCTTCCATTGCAGCAAGAACCTTTTCCCTTATTTTAAAGGTATCCGGCTCGCTTCTGGAATTTTTCTGCTCGGGATTCTGTGAATAGTTGCCGTAGTATTCGTTATATGTATTTGATAGATAAGAAGGCATTATCTTATTGAACATCAGTTCCTTGCTGATGTTCTTCTTAGTTCTTCTGCTGCTTGTCATTTGCTTCCTCCGTTGAATTAAAGAACCCCGCGCTCAATCAGTTCGTTTGTAAGCGTTTTAAAGTCCCTGATCGCAGCGACTCTGCGATTGTATTCTGTAATGTCACACTGAAGTGACTGTGCTTCAGAAATAGCCGGGCTGTTTCTGATTGCAGTTTTGAAAACCGGGATACCGAGCTTTCTGGATACAAGCTGTGCAGTACCCATAACTTCCTTGTGGAGTTTTGAACGTTTGTTGTACCTGTTAACGAGTACGCCGCCGATTTCAAGTTTCGGATTACATGTCTGTCTTACATGGTCAATGACATCATACACTTTGGCAATTCCCTGGAGACTGAATATATCCGGAAGCATAGGCATAATGACATATTTGCTGGCTGCCAGCGCGTTTACAGTGAGAACGCCGAGACTCGGAGGAGAGTCAATGAGGATGTAGTCATAAAGATTTTTTACGTCATTGAGTGCCTCACGAAGAAGAAATTCTCTGTTTTTTCCGGTATAGTCAAGTTCGATGGAACTGAGAAGTACGTCAGATGGTATAACGTCAGCAGTAATACATCTCTGGATGCAGTCAAGAGCGTTCATATCCTTCTTGATAACATCGCAGATTGTGTGGACATCTTCTGTTTCAGCTCCAAGGCTGAAGGAAAGATTACCCTGCGGATCCATATCAACAGCCAGGACACGTCTGCCGGCTTTGTTTAACATTGCAGCCAGAGCGTTAACGGTTGTTGTTTTTCCGACTCCGCCTTTCTGGGTTATAACTGAAATAATTCTTGCCATCTTTATACCTCATCATGAATTAATACTTATAAATATTATAGCAAGTTTTTTATAATATTTCAATATGTTTGTTTGTTTATGTATATAAAAAAATACACAAAAATTATAATCCCAAATCACATTTATTACTAAGGAAACGTCACTTAACCAAAAAACAGGGACTGTTAAAAACAGCCCCTGTAATCTTTATATTTTTACTGCCCTGTACGGAGATAAATCCGGCTTTATCCTCAAAAGAACCATGCAGCCGGATAAAACTGCTGACATCTTACTGCTGATGATCAGAGAAGAGAAATTATTTCATCCCTTATCTTGTCGTATGCAGGACCGATAAGGCCGAAGTCCTTTTCCTTGTAGGTCCATGCAGCACGTCCGATTCCGTATTTTTCAAATACCTTGTTTATATCACGGTACCATTTGATCGAATCTTCAGGATTTGCACGGTCGATTACGCCGTATTCACCGCAGTACAGTGTAACATTTCTTTCTGCTGCAATTTCGATTGCCTCACGGAAGAGTTTTTCGAAAAAGTCAGGTCCGATTTCGCTGAATCCGAATTTTTCATCAAGAAGGAAGCCGGCACGGTCAGCCAGATATTCCTTTGATTTTTCCATATATGTTTCAAATGATTCCGGATATGAGATTCTCATGTCAACATCCATTGTATCAATCCAGTATGCGCCCTGATGTGTGTAGATAAGAGGCTCATAGCAGTGGAATGTGTAGATGATATTTTCATCAGCAGGAGGGTCAAGAAGCTTTATTGATGTGACCGAATTGTTTTCAACACCGCCGACGATAATTTTTATATCAGGTGATATGTCTCTGATTACTTTTATTGCCTTTGCAGCTATTTCGTTCCACTTTACGGCTACATCAGGATTAACAACTTCGTTGAGGAGCTCAAATATGATGATGTCCTTATGTTTGCTGTATCTTTCCGAAAGGTCTTTCCAGATGCGGTAGAATCTTTCCTGAAGAGCTTCGCACTCAAAGAAGTCAGATCCTTCCTGGTCATCAAACACGTAGCCTGCAGTTTTGTGAAGGTCAAGAACCAGATTGAGTCCGTATTTTCTGCACCAGCTGATACAGTTTTCGATGCATCTGTGACCGAGCTCTGAAGGATTTTCATTTTCATCCTGAATTATGTCGTAGTCAACAGGGAGACGGACATGGTCTACTTTCCATGAAGATATTCTCTTTACATCTTCCTCCGTAATAAAATTAATGATGTAGTCAGGATTGTTTTCACCCTGTGAAATCCATCCGCCGAGATTAATACCTTTTGTAAATCCTTCAAGTTTTTTTACCAAAACAATCAACTCCTGATTTTTATATATTTACGGTGATTTTTCGTAAATCAGTTCTTCCGTATATTGTGCTTAAAAACAAATGCTTATCTGTACTGTCTGAATTTGTACGTATCGAAATTATGTTTACTGTAAATATTATACCTTATTTTTCCCGGCAGGTATATCATTTATATATGATGTAATAATAATTTATTAACATTTTTTCCTTGAAAAATAAACTGATTTCATTTATAATATAGTAAACATCATAAAAAGAAATCTTTAGCGGGGGAGGGTGCTATGGATATAAACAATAATAATTCAGGCGAGGACAATGCCACCAGCAGAAAGCTGTTTGAGCATCTGTTTGTTCAGAGAGAGGAAAACTTTGAACATGCGTCATTTGACAGGGAGATTGCCTTTTACGAGAGTATATGTACCGGTGACATAGAAAAGGTAAAGCTTCTTTCAACACCTCTGTGCAGCGGAGGTTACGGTAATCTTTCGAAGGATCCTCTGAGAAATCTGAAATATCATTTTGTGGTTTCGGTGGCCATGATTACAAGATTCTGCATAAACAGCGGAATGACACCTGAGGAGGCGTACAATCTGAGTGATGTTTATATCATGAAGGCTGATGTATGTACGACTGAAAAGGAAGTGCACGAAATTCATGACCAGATGATTCTCAGTTTTACCAAGCGAATGAGAACAGTCAGAAATTCCAGAGTGTATTCCAAACAGGTCATAAGAGCTGTTGACTATATCAGCGAGCATCTTCATGACAAAATCAAGATGCAGGATGTTGTTGATTATCTCAATCTCAGTGTACCGTACTTCTCAAGACTGTTTAAGTCGGAGCTTGGCGTGACTTTCAGTGAGTATGTCACAATCAAGAAGGTTGAGGTTGCGGCGGACATGATACGCTATTCTGACAGCTCTATTCTTGAAATAAGCAATATTCTTAATTTCAGCACGCAGAGCTATTTTATCAAGGTGTTTAAAAAATACACCGGTTCAACACCAAATGAATACAAGAAAAAGTATAACTTCTTCGGCAGTAATCTGCTTGAAGCTGCACAAAACAAGAACAGCAGCTCATTGTGAGCTGCTGTTCTGAAGGGAAAAAATGTTTTTGTTTTTAGTTTTTGATTTTTTGATTTTTTATCTTTTTTATCTGTCTTTTTATATGAAAATTGAATATTTATATATATTTCCGGTGGCTTACGCCACCGGATTTTTTTTACAGGCTGTATTATTTCCGTCCGTACAGCCTGTCATAGACTTTGAAGGGGATTACTGCTTGTTGTATGTTACCCATTCATAGTAAGCGGTAAGAGGTGTTCTTCCGTTGAAGTCCTTGAGCCACTCTGGAACTGTCTTGCCAGGCCATGCATTCATCATAATCTTTCCAGGTGTCTTAGGCATATCACCGTACATTGTGTGAACAGGCTTGCCGTCAACATACCATGTGATGTGATCAGGCTGCCAGTCAAAACCGTATCTGTGGAATGCCTGTGAAGAGTCAAATCCGAGGTCGTACATGAACTCATGACCGCCCTTGCCGTCCTTGTAGTAGTTAAGCTGAACCTTTGTTGTATCCTTACCGAGGATTTCAACGTCGATTTCATCCCATGGATTATCGTCAGAAGGACCTGTATATGTGAAGAATGAAGAAACGACGCCGTCATTCTTGATAGCCTTCATTGATGTTTCATAGTATCCGTAGTGGTAGAACTTGTTTGTTCTGAACTCGCCGCCGCCGTATGCAGGCTGCCAGTCAGCTGTATTTCCGTCTCCGGCACCGTACTTTGGTGAAATTGAAAGTTCAAGAAGGTTGTTTTTGATTACCGCATTCTGCTTGTACCAGTAACAGTCAAACGGCTTGCCGTTTGTCCATCCGTCAGAAGCGAAGAAATCGCCTGCCTGACCGGCTGAGAAGTTTGATACCATTGTTGCATTAGCGTTCATACCTGTGTTTGCAGAAGGTGTATTTCCAGGATTGCTGTTATTATTGTTGTTATTGTTATTGTTGTTGTTGTTGTTATTATTGCCTGATTTGTTTTCTGTGAAAGAAACCCACTGATAACGTGCAGTAAGAGGAGTCTTTCCGTCGTAAGCGCCGAGCCATTCGTCAACAGTACGTCCAGGCCATGCGTTCATCATGATCTTTCCAGGTGTTTTAGGAATATCGTTTCCGCGCATTGTGTAAGCTTCCTTGCCGTCAACGTACCATGTGATATGGTCAGGCTGCCAGTCAAAGCCGTATGTGTGGAAACCTTCAGCAGCATCAAAGCCGAGGTCGTACATGTATTCGTGACCGCCCTGGCCGTTTGTGTAATAGTTGAGCTGCATCTTAGTTGTATCCTTGCCGAGGATTTCGATATCAATTTCATCCCAAGGATTGTTGTCTGAAGGACCTGTGTATGTGAAGAATGAAGAGTTTACACCTGAATTCTTCATGGCCTGCATTGATGTTTCGTAGTAACCGTAGCCATAGAAGTCATTTGTTCTGTATTCTGCACCTGAATATCCAGGATCCCAGTCATTGTTCTTATCTGCAGCACTGCGCTTTTTGTCAATTGTGAGTTCGAGGAAACCGTTTGCGAGTGAAGTGTTTTCCTTGTACCACCAGCAGTCAAACGGCTTGCCGTTTGTCCATCCGTCAGAAGCAATAAAGTATTTTGAATTACCGTCTCTGAAGTCTTCAGCCATTGTTACACCGCTCTTCATTGGTGTTCCGTAGTCCCTGATTGCTCCGGTGTTCTGTCCCGGATTCTGAGAAGGCTGAACTGACTGTGTCGGAGGTGTGGACGGCTGTGTCTGTGCATCTGCAGACTTGTTGAAAGTTACCCACTGGTAATGAGCAGTAAGAGGAGTCTTTCCGTCATAAGCCTTAAGCCAGTCATCAACTGTTCTTCCCGGCCATGTGTTCATCATTATCTTACCAGGAGTTACAGGGATGTTGTCTGTAGCTTCGTAAACCTTTTTGCCGTCGATGTACCATGTAATCTTTCCTGGCTGCCAGTCAAATCCGTATGTATGGTAACCTTCTGAAGCATCAAAACCAAGATCAATCATCTTTTCGTGGTTGCCCTTGCCGTCTGTGTAGTAATTGAGCTGAACCTTTGTAGTATCCTTACCGAGAATTTCGATGTCGATTTCGTCCCATGGATTATTGTCGGAAGGACCTGTGTAGGTAAAGAATGAAGAAACAACGCCGTCATTTTTGATAGCCTGCATTGATGTTTCGTAGTAGCCGTAACCGTAGAAATCATTTGTTCTGTATTCAGCACCTGAATATGCAGGATCCCAGTTGTCATTCTTGTCAGCAGCACTGCGCTCCCTGTCAATAGTGAGTTCAAGGCAGCCGTTTGCAAGAGAAGTATTCTCCTTGTACCACCAGCAGTCAAACGGACTTCCGTTTGTCCATCCGTCAGAAGCTATAAAGTATTTTGAATTTCCGTCTCTGAAGTCTTCCACCATAGTTGCATTTGCATTCATTGGTGTACCGAAATCCTTTAAGGCTCCGGATGAGCTTCCGTTTACTACGGTGCCCTTGAGTGCGCATACGTCAAGAATATTTATCCTGCCGTCACCGTTTACATCAGCATTGTCTGCTGCTGATGATTTGCCGAGAAAGTAATCTGTAATAGCTTTTACGTCGCCTGCATCAATCTTTGAGTCTCTGTTGATGTCTCCGCCTGCGAGAGCTGCCGCTGTACCGATTGTTCCGGCTGCAATCATGCTGACAAGCACGATTGATAAAGTTTTTTTGTGAAACTTTAACAATTGAAAAACCTCCCTGATAAATAATATAAAAATTGATGGTTTAATGTTAGCCGGTTTTAACGGCAATATTAATAAATTCTGTAGTGAATGTAAACAGATTTTCTGCATTCACTGTGCAATTGGAAAATTGTAAGGGAATAATCTGCCATTGCGTTTTATCTATATTTTATATTTTCACGGATTTATTTTATATCCCTTTTTTGCTGTAAATAATAAAATTTTAACCCAATCAAAATTTG
The DNA here is from genome assembly GCA_045642145.1 of Oscillospiraceae bacterium. Taxonomy (GTDB): domain Bacteria; phylum Bacillota; class Clostridia; order Oscillospirales; family Ruminococcaceae; genus HUN007. The sequence goes on from JAZUIH010000136.1 coordinate 30,598, forward strand.
TACTTATTTTTTATGTACATGTGTATTTTGTCCACTAAAAATGTAAAATGTGGGTTGAAAAAAGAATGGGGTACATGTTAGAATTAGAACATAATCAGAAAGAATGTCGTGAAAAATTGTGCACTTTTTTGAAAAATACAAATTCGTTCAGCATTTGTTCACTTTTTATATATGATACAAATTACTGAAACGGCAGTGGTGCATACCGTTTTTTGTGACATCTCATCGGTTGTCAGAATAATAATTCAAATCGTGAGCCATTACAGAGAGAAAAAAATCAAACATTCTATTTTCATTACGATTTGAGACCGGGACACTATAATAGGTACGGTCAGAAAACTAATACGGGAGGATATTGTATGAACGTAAAAAAGTTTAGTGCAGCAGTCACAGCGTTTGTAATGTCAGCTGGTACAATCGGACTTTTCCCTGAAACTTCTGTTACACAGGTTTCAGCAGACGAAGTATATGTATCAAATGACTTTGACGTTGAATACGAAGGCTGGTGCAATGTCGGCGATCTGACTCAGCTTACAGCTGATGAACAGAATCCGCACAACGGAACAAGAAGCATGCTCGTTTCAAACCGTCTTTCTTCAGAGGACGGAGTAAGCTCTGCCAAGGGATTTTATCTCTGGGGCGGAAGAAAGTATGACTATAAGGTATTTGTAAAGCACAGCAGCGGATCGGATGAAAACTTTAAGGTTACACTTTCCTATCTTTTAGCAGATGATGAAACATGGGAAACAGTTACAGTAGCTGAAAAGACAGTTTCATCCGGAGAGTGGACAGAGATTGAAGGTTCTGCCAAGGCTCCGGAAGGTGCAACTGAGTTCGTTGTAAAAATTACAACAGACAGCACATGTGACTTTAACTTCGACGATTTCACAGTTTCAGGTAAAAAGTACAGAGACAACAGAGTATCAGCTGCTGAAAAGGGTATTAAGGATGAGTTCGCGAACTACTTCAGAACAGGTAATATCCTTAACGGCAATACTGTAAGAAACTCAGCAATCACAGCTATGTATCTCAGAGACTTCAACAGTATCGAATGCGAAAACGAGACAAAGCCTGATGCAACACTTGTACAGAACGGAAGCTCAAACACAAACATCAAGGTTTCCCTTAACAGCTGTGCTGCAATCGCTGACTTCTGTTCAAAGAACGGGCTCGGCTTCAGAGGTCATACCCTTGTA